>CANPWO010000085.1 GCA_947584535.1 uncultured Clostridia bacterium | reverse complement strand
ATTTGATACAACTCAATTTATACGAGTTGAGATAAGAAATAACGGATTAGAAAAAATGGATGAAATAATAACAATGGTTTCTAATTATCTAGGTGAAGATAAAAAGTTGTTATATAAAGCTCTTTATATCAGTGCTTTTGAAAAACTTGTATTTTTCATTAGGTCTAAATATGACAAAAATATAATTAAGTATAATTATAATTTATGCAAATATATAGGGGATAATATATAAAAGCTACTGAGCACTTGCATTTTACATAAATACATGATATAATTGCGTTGTTAATATAAAAAACTCAAAAATAACTATTTAAGGAGGAAAAAAACAATGAATTGTGATGATACTAAATTAATGTTTACAGAAAGGAACTTTTATACTATGCTAAGTATTCTTGTTCCTATTGAGGATTGTACTCCTTCTTTATTTATTCGTCTTGAAGGTGTTTTAAACAAATATTCAATTAACAAAAAGAATATATATGAAGTAAATTTAAAAAGAATCGAAGACGGAAGTAAAGAAAAGGTGGAAATAACCATTAAATTTTATAAATTTAATATAGCGGAATTTAAAGCTAAAAGTGAAAGAGATAAAATAGTAACTGCATTAAATTTATTGGGCTTTGAGGATAAGGATATTCTTTATTTATATAAACGTGATTGGTGGTTTATAGTAGTAAAACCAAAAGAAAAATTTGATGATGATGAATCTCAAGATAGGAAAGTAAAATGTGAATTTGATATAGAAAAACAATTACGTGATTTATTGAACTTTAATGTATTTTTTGAATTTGACTCTGAGTCTTAAATAAATAAAAAAATTATAGTTACAAATTTGTAGCTATAATTTTTTTATTCCAATAAGAAAGAGTACCTAGAAAATTTTTAGGTACTCTTAAACTTTAGTTATTTTTGTTATAACTATCTTTTATTATCTTTAAAAAATTGTGTTTATAAAAATTGTAATCTATAAATTTATTAGAATGAGAACTACTTTTATTTGGCAGAGCATCAAATAATTTTTCTACTTCATTATATCTAATTGCCATAAGAAGAACAGTAGGGCCACATCCTATTATATATGAGGCGACAGCTACATCAAGTATTTTTTCTTCATCTTTCTTTAGAAGTTCTAAGAATTTTTGCAGTTCCCCATAAGTATAGATACACTTACCATAGTAATGCCACCAGTGCATTAATAAATCGCTTAAAGTAGGCTCTTTTGTCTTTGTTTCGTTATTCATTTTAGGTCCTCCTTTTGAATTATCATAAGATTTAACCTTTAAAATTTTTCATATTTTATCACAGTCATTTCATTATGTCAATATTTGTGCCGGAAATAGTGAATAAAATAAGTTGAAATTATTGACAATTATATGATTATTATATATAATAATCTTCATAGTATAACTTGTCCTTTTTGCTTTTTTATTGTAAAATATAGTTATAATATTAAGAGGTGATTATATGTCATTAAGTGTAAAATATCAATACACTCATTTTATATATCCATTTGTAGTTGAGGATAAAGATTATAATGCGTTTTTAACATCAATATTCTCACAAAATAAAGATTGGACTTTACATGTTCATAAATATGAAGATGATCAAGAATCATATGATTTCTTTTTGCCATATATGAAAAGATTTTTGTTCCCTACATTATTTTGGACAAGTCAATATGAAAAACAATTTAAAAATATGCCAATTAATAAAAAAGTATTTAACGCTTCAAAGCTTTCTTGCTTATCTTTTGAATATCAATTATCAAAGATAAAAACAGGAAGTATTACACCTTCAAAACAATATGGTACAATTAATTTTGATATATCAAATATAAAATTAATCGTGTTTAAGGGTGGAATATGCTTTCTTGATATAAAAACAGAAATTGAAGACTCAGATGAATATATAGATTTTAATAAACTACTTGATTTTAACAGTAGTTTTAGAAAATTAACTCCAAGAGGTATTGGACATATAAGTAGCTTAGCAAGAATGAAAGCTAGAAGTATTGATAAAATAGAAAATATAGCGTTATTTATTAACTCAATTATTTCAGGTTTTGAAACTGATGATTTAGAAAAAATATACTATGATAAAATGTTTACATACTCTTACGCATGTGTAGATGAATGGAAAAATGAAGATGATTTTGAGAAAATAAAGAATGACTTCTTGAAATTCCAATATGTAATGAGCAGTAAAAGTAGTGCTATATTTAATAAAAATTGTAAAAAAGTAGAAGAAAATATGTACTCAAGATGGCAATATTCTATGTTTGGATTTTCAAAAGAAAGTGGCGTAGTTCTTGTATCTGATAAGGAAAAATATAATATAACTAGAATGCCATATAATTTTGAAAAGAAATACTTGTATATGTTGTTACTTGCTTTTTACCAACGCTTAATGCTAATTAACTTTTCTCAAGATGTTGCTAAGAAAGATAAGTCAATGGCTAGAAAGTTAACAAATAGATTTACAAAATTTACTCAATTTAGTTGGTT
>CANPWO010000084.1 GCA_947584535.1 uncultured Clostridia bacterium | reverse complement strand
ATATATTTATTTTAACATACTTTTTTCTAAAAGAAAAGACTATTGACAAATTTTTTATACTTTGTCAACAGTCTGAACAAGTAAAAAATATTATTTTTTTACTTGTTTACCGTAATCTATTAACTAATTAAAAAGCATATTTCATATATCAAAAATGCTATAATAGCAACAATATGAATTATACTATCTACTATTAATAGCTTTTTTAAATTTATTTTTTCTTTTTTAACTGAGTATATGCAAAAAATTCTAAAAAACACTTCAAATATTATGAATATAATAATAAGTCCAAAAGGGTTTAATAAATAACTTGGTGTTTTTAAAACTTGCTTAAGATTTGCTATATAGCGTGTACCACCACATAAAGGACATGGTTTTCCTGTTATTTTTTTATACATGCATTCTGTTAAATTAGGAGATATATAACTTAAGAATTTTGCAATAATTGGAAAAAAAATTACATATATAGCAAGTGCTAATAATGTATAGCAAATATATATGTAATTTTTCTTTAATTTGTTATCCATAATTTTTTAAATAAACCTATTATTCATCAATTTGAATATTGTCAAGTTCATTTTGCAATTCATTTTGTATTTCTTTTTGTACTTCAGGTGAATTCATTGCTTCACTAAAAGCTACACCAAATACTGCTGTCCACAAAATTATTATTACAATAGATATACTACAAAGTACTGTACCAGCAATTCCACTTCCTTTAGGTTGATTTGCTTTTGATTTTAAAACAATATCAACTATTCCTAAAGTAAGACCTATTATTGCTGGAATCAATGCAAAATAATTACAAAAAGGTATGAACCCAACTATCATTGATATTATTCCAATAACTAATGCTGCAATTCCCATATTTTTTTACCTCCTTATTTATATCAAAATTATACAATATTATTTTTAGCATGTCAATATATGTTATAATTTGTAGAATTTATTTAGCTTTTTGCAAAATTTCTTCTGCAAGACTTTCTAAAATCTCATATCTATTTTTGGATGTATCTACATACTCTATATCATATTTTAAGCACTCTCTTTTTAGAACTTCATTTGACTGATACCAATCGCTAGCATGTTTTAGTAAATAATCTTTAGGAAGACCATATGTCCAGCTTTCTTTAGTATCATATTTTAAACATTGCATAACCATCTCTTCTTTAGTTAAGTTACCAAGTCCTAAACATACAACTATAGTATTACTAAAATCTATCATTTTCTTAACATACTCTACACTTAACTGACCACTTTCAAGTATATATCCATAATTACTTGTATCTTTACTTATTAACGAATTAAAAAATTCAAGAAGACTTCTTTGAAAAAAATCACCATGTTCATACTCTTTTTGCTTATCGACATTTTCTCTATAATATGCTTCTTTATCTTTAGCTCTTATTATTGCCCATTTCAAAGAGTCACTGTGTAATAAATTGTAACTATTACATTTATCTTTTATCATTTTACTTAAAGTAGTTTTTCCAGCTCTACCAATTCCCATTATTAATATATTTTTCATTTTTTTCCCTCCTAATTATTGTTTTTTATAATATCAATTAACTTTTGTACACTAAAACTTGGTAAATAATCTTTTTTAGTTAAAATTAATATTTTTCTATTTGGAAGTTTAGGTGTAGTCTTTATTTCATATAACGCCTTGCTTTTTAGTTCATCTTCAACGTATTTTTTTGTTATAAACCCTATACCAAATCCTATCTTTGCAAATTCTATTACTAAAGAATAACTTGTTAGTTCCATAAAAACCTTTAATTTTATATTATGTTTTGCAAGTTCTCTATCTAAAAAGTTTCTAATATTTGAATTAATGTTTTGAACAAGTAATGGATAGTTATTTAGTTCTTCTAATTTTATATTTTTGTTAATTTTATTCTTAAAATCTTCATTAGCAACGAAAATATCTTCTATATCTTCACTATATACTACATTTAAGTTTTTGTAATTTGTTTTTTGACTTGTAATTATTGCTACATCTATTCTACCATTTTCAAGATTTTTTAAACCTTCAGATGTTACACTTGTATCAATGTTTATATTTATTTTTGGATATTTTTTGTGAAATAACTCTAAATATTTAATTAAAAAGTGTTTAGTTAAAGTAGTACCAATTCCAATTTTTATATTTCCTGTTTCAAGTTTCTTTAAGTTTGCAATTCTGTTTTCTCCAGCTTTTATACTATCAATTGCCTCTTTAACATACTCATATAATACTTTCCCTTCATCTGTTAAAAGTACGCCTCGTTTAGTACGAATAAAAAGAGTCATTTCTAATTGTTCTTCTAATTTTTTTATACTCATTGTAACAGCAGGCTGAGAAATGAATAACATTTGTGAAGCTTTTGTAATATTTTCACATGTTGCAACTGTATAAAAAATTTTATATAATTCTATATCTATCATAATTTCTCCTTATATCAAACATAAATAATATATATTTTAATTATACCACGTGTTATGATATAATACAAGTGTAAAGAATAAAAGATGAATTGT
>CANPWO010000083.1 GCA_947584535.1 uncultured Clostridia bacterium | reverse complement strand
AAATTAGAAAAGTACTTAAGTGAAAGAGAAAATATAAAACTTGATATAGTTGATTTATCAAAAGTATTAGCATATAAAAATGGTGTAAATATTACTTTAGATGAAGAACAAAAAAGACTTGATAAAATGATACCAAATACTAAACATACTGTATTTGTAATACTTGATGGGTTTGGATATTATAAGTTAAAAAGCTTACCTGAAACTTCGATTTTAAGACAAAATTTAAAATGTAAGCTAAGAACAGTAAATCCAACATCTACTGCTTGTGTCCTTACAAGTGTAATGTCAGCTTCTTATCCAACAAGTCATGGTATATTTGGTTGGTGGGACTATAACAAAGAATATAATCTTAACTATTATCCATTACTATTTGCTGAAAGAAGAACTGGTAAACCTTTAGAAGATAGGGGAATAACAGTAGAGGATATATATAAATTTGATACTATTTTTGATAAATATAATTCAGTAGTAAATATTTATTCTGATAGAAATATTATAAATAGTAGCTATTCAAAAAAAATAGCTGGAAATAATGCAAAAAGATACGGTTATTACTCAATAAAGCAAGCTTTTGCATCAATTTCTAAGAAATTAAATGATGAACAAGAAAGTACTTTTAACTATTTGTATATTGATGGACTTGATGCAAACTCTCATATGTATGGTACAAACAGTAAAGAAGTAGCACAGGTTATAACAGCTGTTGAAAACGGTATTAAGGAATTAATAAATAATGTACCAGATGTTAGTATTATTTTAACAGCAGATCATGGACAAGTTGATATGGCAAGTATGATTTATCTAAATCAAAAAACTAACTTTTTAAATTACTTTTACGCAATGCCAAGTATTGATACACGTATGATAAGCTTTTTTGTAAGAGACAAATTTAAAGAAGAATTCGAAGAAAAATTTATGGAAGAGTTTAAGGATGATGTTATATTACTAAAAAAAGAAGAAATAGAAAAGTACAATTTATTTGGAAACCAAAAATTATCAAAGATAGCTAATGATTCATTAGGTGAGTATATAGCTATAATTGTTAATAATAAGTTTATGGTATGTGATAGAATAACTTTAGATGATAAAATGAATACAAAAGGAAATCATTCAGGTCTTACTAAAGAAGAAACTACAATTCCTTTAATTATTATTTAAGGAGATATAACATGTTGCTAAAATTAAAAGAATTTGTAAAGTATAGATTTATGAATATTGTATTTGGAATATTTGCAATATTGTTATTTTGCTTATATTGTGAAATAGATATTATGACCTTTAGAAATTTAATGTTAATAGAGTTATTACTAATAGGTATGACATTTTGTTTTAAATTTTCAAAACGAAATAATGAATTTGAAAAATACAATACTTTAACTAAATTTAAAATGACAATTATAATTTTATTAATGATTATAATTATTATATTTATATACTTAATTAAATATGCTGAAGGCTGGGATGGTGTAGGCTATGCAATTGTAACTGTATTTTTAACATATGCTCTTATTGCAATATTATTATCTAATATTATCATGAGATTATATTATTTCTTAAGATATAAACAAAAATTACAGATTAAAGATTTTTTTAAAAATCATAAAATCTTTTTAATAGTAAAAAGTATATTATTATTAACAATAATTGTTTTATATATGAGGTTAGGATTATGAATGAAAATGAAAAAATAATTGCAAATATAAAGAAAAGTATGGAATTTGAGGGATATAATTTAGAGAGTAGCGATATAATTTTAATGAATAGCTTTTTAAACAATGAAATTAGTGAAAAGCAAGGTATAGAAAAAATAAAAAATGAGTTTTTATCATTGGAGTGAGTAAGTATGTATGATGCAATAAATTCAAGATATACATATAAAAATAGTAATGTATTAATAAATAAATTAAATATAAAAGATGAGAAAAAATTAACAGCATATGAAACTAAAATGGTTGCATTTAAGCTTACTACAATACAAAAATTAAAGTTTGAAAGGACATATGATGAAAACCATTTAAGATTTATTCATCAGTATCTGTTTTTTGAAATATACGACTTTGCAGGTAAATATCGTTTAGAGAATATTACAAAGGAAAATTTTTTGTTCTCAGACTTTCATTATATTGAGGAAAATATAAAAGAGATTATGAAAAAGATAGATTTAAATCTTTTAAAAACATATAATTTTGACAGCCTTGTTTCAAAAATATCTGAGATAATGACCGACTTAAATGTACTTCATCCATTTAGAGAAGGAAATGGTAGAACTACAAGGGAGTTTATAAGAGAACTGCTTGAAGATTTAGGTTATGAGATAAATTGGTATTTGATAGATTATGATGAGATACTTTCTGCAAGTGTTATGGCAGTAATAGATGATAAAGAACAGATAAAATTGTTAAAGAAAAGTATAAAACCTAAAGCATAACGAATTTGTTGTGCTTTTTTTGTGTTATGACACATAAATAATTATGTTGACTTTGAGCTGTGACTGTGGTATAATATAAAGGTAAAATATATATAACTACAAAAATAATTTTAAGG
>CANPWO010000082.1 GCA_947584535.1 uncultured Clostridia bacterium | reverse complement strand
CATTAACCTCATAAATGGTGAACAAGTCACAAAATAATTTTCACTTTTTTGGGTGAACTAATCAAAAAATATTGACACACAAAATTTTCTATTATTTATACACATATAAAAAAAATATTTCATAGTATATTGTATGAGGCGGTGAAATACTATGAAAATTGTTGTACAAAAATACGGTGGAAGTTCTGTAGCAGATAAAGAAAAATTAGATGATATTTGCAAAAATATCATATCATATGCAGATAAAGGAATAAAACTTGTTGTAGTCGTTTCAGCACAAGGAGATACAACAGATAAGCTTATGTCAAAAGCAATGGATTACTCAAAATCTCCTGTTAAAAGAGAACTTGATTTACTAATTACAACAGGTGAAATTCAAACTGTAGCTTTACTTTCACTTATGCTTAATGAAAAAGGGTACAAAACTATTGGACTAACTGGACAACAAGCAGGAATTTTATCTGATTCTACTTATGGAAATGCTACTATTAAAACTATATATGTAGATAATATTTTAAATAATCTTAATGAAGGAAATATTGTTGTTGTAGCAGGATTCCAAGCAGTAGATAAATTTGGAAATATAACATCTCTTGGTAGAGGTGGTAGTGATTTAAGTGCAGTAGCTATTGCATCTGCCCTTAAAGCAAATAAATGTGAAATATATAGCGATATAGATGGTATATTTTCTGCTGATCCAAGAATTATACCAAAGGCAAAATTACTTAAAAAAATATCATATAACGAAATGCTTGAAGCTGCATCAGCTGGCGCGAAAGTATTGCATAACCGTTCAGTTAATTTAGGGAAAAAACATGATATTCCAATACATGTCAAAAATTCACATGCAACAGTTTCAAGTGGAAGTATAGTAGAAAAAATAATAGAGAATACTATGTCAGGTGAAAGTGCAAATAAAGATTTTGAAGATTATGAGATAAAGTTTATTACTAAAAAAGATGATATTGCTAAAATTTCAATTATTGGTGATATGGTAATGTCAAATAAAGAAGCAATTATACAAATATTTGATATAGCTTATGAGGAAAATATAACTATATATATGATTTCATTTAGTGAACTTTCTATCTCTGTAATTATTGATAAAGATAAATCAAAAACATTTATGGAAAAATTACATACTGCTTTAATTGGTGATGAAAATTAAAAATATAAAGAGTAAGATTTTTACGTCCTACTCTTTATATTTTTGTTTATTTTGAATTCTTTTTACAGTTTTTTTATCTTCTAAATTATCCTCTACCTCTATATCATCAAAGCTAAAACTAAATTTATATTTTAATATTATTTTTATAACAGCTAATATTGGAACTGCAATTATCATACCTACTATTCCAAAGAACAAATCAAATACAATAAGTCCTGAAAGTACTACGACTGGATGTAAATTAACAGATTTTGCTACAATATTTGGCTGTAATATATTAGCATCAATTATCTGAACACCTATTAAACATAAAAGCGTAATAATTGCAAGAAATGGACCTCCTACTGTAAGTGCATATAATGAAGCTATTGAATATGATAAGATAGCACCAATATATGGAATTAAATTTAATAACATTATTAATATACCAAATACAATAGCATAATCAAGTCCAAGTACCATACATACAATTGTTGTAATAACACCAACAATAAAACTATCTATAGCTACTCCTTTAATATATGACATTAATGTTTCATCAATTTCTTTTATCATTTTATATCTATTATTATTTTTCGCATTTTTTGAAAAAAATGAAATTATACCGGCCTTTATCTTATCAATATCTTTAACCATAAAGAATGATACAACTATTGTTGTTCCTATAGTAACTAAAACACCAAATACACTTTGCAAAGTATTAATAGAATAATCTACTATATTTCCAAGATTATTTTGTATTCTCTCTACTAATTCTAAATCCTCAAAATTTGAAGAAATATTAAGTCCGTTTTCTAAGTGTATTTTATCAGTTAAAAACCAATTTATTTTTTCAATTACAACATTATAAATATGTGGTAAGTCTTTTATTAAATTAGTAAGTTGCGAAACAAACATTGGGATTACAAAAGAAAATAATGCAATTAATACACCAAATATAATAATTAGTGATATAAAAGAGGACAGTGTTTTGTTAAGTCCTAATTTTCTAAGTTTATTTGCAAGTGGACTTGATAACCAACATATTAAAAAGCCAATATATACTGGTATAAGTGAAAAAAAAGCTTGCACTATCTTATCCATTACACCTATATTTTTTAATACATAATATATTCCAATAATTGCCCCTATATACATTATAGTATTTAAAAATTTAAAATCAAATTTTTCTATCTTTTCTTCTTTCATTATCTCTCCTCCATATTATTATGAACATTATATCTATATTATATAATTATTAAGTATATTTGTCAATATATTTAGCAGATTATCGCAAGTAAGATAACATAAAAAATATTATTAGTTTATATATTTTATTATAAATTGCAATATTAAGTGTCCGCTTTTTTATACAATGTTGTGATTTTGTTTTTTTAGACCTGCAATGATGATTT
>CANPWO010000081.1 GCA_947584535.1 uncultured Clostridia bacterium | reverse complement strand
ACCTCTGTGACTTAGTATTTCCATTTTGGGACATTTTTATGGGTTATTACTTAAGACATTATCATAAATTAATCATAGTATTAATATAAAAAAGTAAATATAACTTGACATAAATCTAAAAATATGCTATAATATAATAGCAAAAAAAAATAATACATACAATAATTTGGAGGTGATTTAATGGCAACTAAAGAAGAAGCCATAAGGCTAATAAAAGAATTTACCAAAAATTCTCCACCTGATACATGGGAAGGAGACCCAAGGTACAGGGAATATCTAGCAAAATGTAAAAAGTTACTAGATTATGATCTTCAGCTTATGAATTGCGAAAACGAAAATCAAATAGAAGAAATTATATCTTCCATAAAAGAAATCATAAAATAAGAGGTATTAATTTACCTCTTATTTTCTATGCTAAAATATTATAACCATACTTATTAACTATATATCCTACTATATAATCTATATCCATAAGTAAGTATTCAACGTCTGACTTAGAAATACTATTATCATCTATTCTATTATATTCACTATTTATTCCTAACATTTTAGAAAATAATTCTTTATCTAACTTAGAATAATGTTCTATAATATTTGTTATACCTGTATCTTGCAATTTTATTTTAAATTGTTTCATTAATAAAACAGAATTTACAAATTCAAGCATAGCAACAGCTTTATAATACGCATTAGTATAATCTTCATTATCCATATAACTTAGTATATCTTTTAAATTATTTTTTAATCTATTATATTTTATTATATTACTATATTCTATATCCATTATTATTACCTCTTGTATCATAACCATTTTTTACTTTTAAATAATGCGCATATCTAGGATTGTCTTTTCTTTCCCTATCAATTGCTTCAATTCTTTCTTTATCATTTGATAATTTTCTTAAAGATTTAGAAAAACTATCTGCACTATTAGATATCGCACTAGTAAGCATTATAGTTTCTTTTTCGTATAAATCGCCATCGTATGGTTTATCTTTTAAGAAACTATAAATTCCAATTCTAACATTATTAATATCCATATTATCAGACTCTTTTTTTTCAGGTTCCTCTTTATATTCTCTTATACCATAATCTGTTAAACTTCTTTCAAATCTTGGTTTTTTTATATGAACTGAATATTGTCCATAATATGGCAAATCCATAGCAAAAGCCTCTTTTCCCTTTTCATCTAAAAACAAACCATAATTTATATCTTCATTTTCTCTTAATATAGTTAACATTTTATATAGTGAATGATCTTTTACTTGAAAAGCCATAGTTTGTGCATCACTTAACATTCTAAAAGTATTAGCTTCTTGCTCTGTAAATTCTATTCCTAAAAAATCAATTTCGGATTTTAATTTAGCTAACTTCTTTTCATCATTAACATTACTACTATCAAAATATCTTAACAAAAGTCTATTTGCATCATCAAATGAACAATAAAATTTTTTTCTATCAGCTATAATTTCAATTAATCTTTTCATAGCACGAGTTGAAAAATGAGCTATTCTATTTGCTCCAACAACAGATAAAGATAATTCAGTTATCTCATCTCCATCCGCTTCTTCAATTATATCTTGTATTGTTGTTGATGGCTCTATCAAATTTTGGACATTTTGAGGTTTTTTCTGTTCTTCCCTATTATGTATATTTACCCAATATGGTTCAAGTTTTTCATATAATTTTAATATACTTTTAAACCCTTCATGAGTATCTGCTAAATAGTCTATAACAAATGAATGAAAATCTATATTACTTAAAACTTTAAGTTGTTCATTTGTTATATTCGCTCTTATACCTTTATCAATTTTTTTATAATTAACTTTCATATATCATTTCCCTTATATTATATATTTAGTTTATCATATTATTTATTTTTTATCAATAAAATATTTTTTAATAAACTATATTTACAAAATTTTAATTATTATATATCATTTAAATTTTTATAAAAACAATAGTATAATATGTTTAAGCATTTTTTTAATACTATTTTATAACTTTCTTAATTATAAAAGTAGAAAAAAGGGAAATCTGAATTAAATCAAATTTCCCTTTATTTTTTTAATTTGTTTCGCCTGTTAAAAGTTCACTTTTTAAAATTTCAGCATAGTCATTAACTGTTATCAAATATTTATAATTAAAAAACTTTTCTCCTTTTTTTCTCATACCAAGTATATTTTCAAAAATTATTTCATATTGCTCTTTAGTTATGCTTGGTTGAATTCCCGCATTAATGACAACTTTTATATGGTCCTTATATGCTAAAATTGTCTTGTATCCTTTCTCATCAGTTTTATATGTTATCTCTAACATATCATTGTCACGAGGTGATACATATGCATAGATATTATCTTCCGTATCTATTACTTCCATATTACTGGTAGTAGAATTAATTAGTACCTTGTCATTTTCTACGACACTTGGAACAATACTATTTATAACTGTTATTGCAGTAAAAGCTAGTAACATAAAATAATAGAAAAATCCAAAAGGTGCTAACAAATTCTTTTTAGACACATAATTTATACACCACAAAGATGATATAACTGAAAAAATACATAATGTAGCAATTCCATAAATATTTGGTGATTTTGTTATAATGCTATAAATTCCAAAGCATAATGCATAAATAAGTGTAGGTACTGAAATTATTAAAGTGCTTGCCTTACATTTTTTCTTCCGTATTATAGATACCAACCTATCTATAAACTGAATTCCCATAAGTGCACAAAGTATTATAACTAACATTTTTTTCTCCTCCTTAAAATTATTTTTGTAGTTATATATATTTTACCTTTATATTATACCACAGTCACAGCTCAAAGTCAACATAATTTTCTTTTTTGTGTGTCATAACCAAAAGTTTTATTTAATAAAATATATTTACAAAATTTTAATTATATATATCATTTAAATTTTTGTAAAAATAATAGTATAATAAATTTAAGCATTTTTTTATACTATTTTATAACTTTCTTATTTATAAAATCATAACGACCCGTGATAACGGGTCGTTTGCTCTACCCCTATAAGGGGATGTTACCAGCCAATGAGCTCAAGCTC
>CANPWO010000080.1 GCA_947584535.1 uncultured Clostridia bacterium | reverse complement strand
ATTATTTTATACAATATTTATCCACAAAATACATAATTCTGTTACTAAAATTTTATTTCCTAGTCTGAATAGTAACATTTAATATGTTATAAATACATAAACGATTAACAAATATATATCATAATAGTATATGTCTCATTTAACGATTATTCATCATATAATATCATAGGAGGTGAATTTTATGTACTTTTGTCCGCAAAAATTTGCAAATTATATTTTATGTCAAAGTAATATTAAGCTTCCTATAAATAAATGCCATTATGTCACAGGAAAAGATATATCGTTTTTTTCAAACTTAATGTGTGTAGAAAATGAACTATCTAATTTAACATGTAACTTAAAAAGTTATATTAACAAATGTAAAAATAATTACTTTAGGTAGTTTTTTGTAAAATTATTGTATTTTTATGCAGTTTATGCTATACTTTTTAAAGTACTTTAATAATATTTTATGGGGGAATTATATATGGAAAAATTTATTGTTCATGGACCATGTAGACTTACTGGAGAAGTTAATATTAGTGGAGCAAAAAATGCTGCAGTTGGAATTATCCCTGCCACTTTACTAGTTAACGGAAAATGTCATTTAGAAAACGTACCAGATATTAGTGATATACGCGAATATATCGAAATTCTTAAATCACTTGGTTCAAAAATTACATATGTATCTAAAAATGAATTAATTATAGATAATACAGATATTAAATCTGCTATTGCATCATACGATTTAACAAGTAAATTTCGTTCTTCATACTATTTACTTGGTGCACTAATTGGTAGATTTGATGATGTAAAAATAGGACTTCCTGGTGGTTGTAATCTTGGAGCAAGACCTATTGACCAACATATAAAAGTACTAGAGAAACTTGGTGCTAATGTAATAGTAAAAAGCGGTAATGTAATTGCTAAAAAAACATCAAGATTAAAAGGTTCACACATATTTTTAGATGTAATTAGTGTTGGTGCAACAATGAATTCAATTCTTGCCTCTGCACTTGCACAAGGAACAACAATAATTGAAAATGTTGCTAAAGAACCACATATTGTTGATTTAGCAAATTTCTTAAATGCAATGGGTGCAAAAATAAGTGGAGCTGGTACTGATACTATCAAAATTATCGGTGTTGATGAATTAAAACCAGTTTCTAGTTATTCTATAATCCCAGATCAAATAGAAGCAGGTACTTTTATGGTTGCTGCTGCTGCAACAGGTGGAGATTTACTAATAAAAAACTGTATACCTAAACACTTAGAATCTATTACTGCTAAATTAATTGAAGCAGGTGCTAAAGTTGAAGAATTTGAGTCAAGTGTTAGAGTTAGTTTAGATAAAAGACCAAATGCTTTTAGTATAAAAACAAATCCACATCCTGGTTTTCCTACTGATATGCAACCACAAATGTGTGTATTACTTGCAATTTGTAATTCAACAGGAATAATTGTAGAAAATATTTGGGAGTCTAGATTCCAATATACAGATGAACTTACTAAAATGGGAGCTAATATTACAGCACATGGTAATACAGCGATAGTTAAAGGTGTAGAAAAACTATATGGCTCACCTGTTAGAGCACATGATTTACGTGCAGGTGCTGCTATGATTATTGCAGGTCTAGTTGCAGAAGGACGCACTGAGGTATCAGATATATACCATATACTTAGAGGTTATGAAGATATAGTAAGTAAATTCTCAAATATTGGTGCAAAAATAGAATATGTAAATGACGATATGGAGGTACTAAATGATTAATCTCCATCCATTATATAGTTCAAGTTCAGGAAATCTATTTCATATACAAAGTCAAAAAGGAAATATTTTAATTGATGCTGGAGTCTCATATAAAGCAATAAATGAAGGGTTAAAAAGTATAGATAAAGATATAACAGATATTAATGCAGTACTTATAACACACGAACATATTGATCATATAAGGGGACTCCCTCTTCTTTGTAGAAAAAATGATATACCAATTTATGCATGTGGAAAAACAGCTGAATATCTTGAAAATGAACTTAATGAAAGAAATATAAAAAACAATATATTTAAACTAGAATATGGACAAGCATATAAAGTTAAAGATATAGAATTTACTCCATTTCAAACTTCACATGATGCTTTAATGCCTTGCGGATATAGAATAAAGTCAGGAGATAAAACTCTTTCTTTTGCAACAGATTTAGGGTATGTTTCTGATGAGGTATATGAAAATTTAAAATATTCAGATTTTGTTGTATTAGAATCTAATTATGATAGAACAATGCTTGATTTTGGTAGGTATCCATATCCTGTAAAAATGAGAATAAAAGGTAATTTAGGACATTTGTCAAATGATGATACATCAGATACAATTTCAAAACTTGCAAAAGATGGACAAACTGATTTTTTACTTGCTCATTTAAGTCCAAATAATAACACAAATGATTTGGTTTATAGTACACTAGAAGATGTACTACTAAAAAATGATATTGATAATTCAAAATTAAATATTAATCTTGCAAGTAAAGAATTATCAAATGAGGAGTATTTTATATGTTAAATATTAAAATATTATGTGTTGGTAAGATAAAAGAAAAAAGTCTTGTTTCTTTAATAGATGAATATTTAAAGAGGCTTTCAAAATATTGCAAAGTAGAAATAATAACCATAGATGATGAAAAAGTCCCTTCTTCACTTTCTTTGCAAGAAGAAAAAAGAATAAAAGATATTGAAGGAATGAAACTAAAACAAAAAATTGAAAAATACGATAATGCTTCAGTATATTATCTTGATTTAAAAGGAACGGAATTTACATCAGAAGAATTTGCAACTGAAATACAAAATGTTGCAACTTATTCTTCTTCAACAATTATTTTTGTTATAGGAGGCACTCTTGGACTTTCTGATGAACTATTTAAGATTCCAAGTAAAAAAATATGCTTTTCTAAAATGACTTTTCCACATCAATTAATTAGATTATTTTTACTTGAACAAATTTTTAGAGCTTTTAAAATACAAAATAATGAGACATATCATCATTAAAAAATAACGGCTCTTTGTCAATTGTTGGGGTGAAAAAACTAAAAATTGATTAGAAAGAGTAGAAAGTGAGGTGATAAAAATTCAT
>CANPWO010000079.1 GCA_947584535.1 uncultured Clostridia bacterium | reverse complement strand
TACATCAATGAAGAAGATAAATTTCAAATGCAAGAAATTGATACTGCATTTGATTATATACCAGATGAAACAAACGATAGTGTAATTTATATGAAAGAGCCTACTCCTATTCCAGTAGGTGTAAAGCCAGTAAAATACTACGAAGAAAATGCAAAATAATTGTTGCAAATATTACTTTATATATTGACTACGTTGCAACAACAAATTAACGTGGCACGTTTTGTTTTTACGAAGTAAAAATGAAAGTGGCAATAGTTAATTTGAATAAATTTTATCTCTTGTAGAGAGAAAATTTATTGCCTCGCAGAGCCCCCCATGTTATGATGGTACGTCATAACATATAGGGGGTTAGGACTTATGACAAGGTCAAAGTCCTGTCCTTCGAAGCAATTTCAAGGAGGTGCTTATATGGAACAAGAATTAGCCTATTCTTTTCACTTGGGTAGTGATAAGAATAAAAGTAAATTAGCAAAAAAAGTAGCTAAAGAAAATTTATCTGGTACTACTTCTTTAGCTAATAATGCAATTCAAAATGCAAAGGATTTATCAGATGTTAATAAACACAATTTAAGAGATTACGATAATCATAAGGAACTTATTAGAACAATTTATGGAACTGAGGATATTGTAAATGATGTTAAACAAATGTATATAGATGAATTTGAAGAAGCAAGATTAGAATATAATAGTAATCAGCCTCGTGAAGATAGGAAAATAGAAAACTATTTCAAAAAAGTATGCGAATCACAAAATGATATTGCTTGTGAAATAATAATAGAACTTGGAGATATGGACTTTTGGAATGATAAAGATGAGAAATACAGATTAAAAATGGTAGATGTATTCAATGAACAAGTTAAAGATTTAATTAAACTTTTACCAACATTTAAAATAGCAAATGCTACAATACACTTTGACGAAACATCTCCTCATTTGCATATTATGGGTGTTCCAGTTGCTGATGATTGTAAAAGAGGAATGAGAAAACAAGTAGTAAAATCAAAATTATTTACTAAAACATCCCTAACACAAATACAAGATAAAATGAGAACTGCTTGTATAAAATCTTTTAATAAGTTCTATGATATAGATTTTAAGTTAAAAGAAAAACAAAAAGGTAGAAATCAAGACATCAATGTCAAAGATATGGGGAATTATAAAGAATTAAAAAAACAACTAAAACAAAAAGAACAAAAACTAGCTGAAGCTAATAAACAGACAAAATCACTTGATAATACAAGTAAAGAAGTTGCTCAATTATTAAATAATTTGAAACCTATTCCATTTAATAAAAATAATAGTCAAATTTCAAACGAGAATATAGCTATAATCAAAGATTACATTAAAGACGTAGCAAATGTTACTCAAACAGTTAGAAGTGTAAATGACTTAAATATGGCAATTAAAGATTTTGAACACTCTGCTTTTGAAATAGAAAAAGAAAATCGTTCATTAAAATATCAATTAGAGCAAAAAGATGATGAAATAAATAATCTAAAAAATAAAATATCTTTTAAAGATAAAGTTATAGAAAAGTTACAAACTGAAAAAGAAAAACTAAAACAAGAATTGCAGAAATTTAAAGGCTTTTGGCATAGTATTATGAGTCATTTTCATAAAAGAATTTGCTATGACAAAGAAGAAAACTATAAAATTGTAAGTGATGACCTATATAAAAATGGTATTTTTGATGACAATGATAATGAAATTGCTAATAATATTTATAGGAAAGTAACTATACCAGATGAGAATAAAATAAATAAGATTAAAAAGAAAAATAATGATACAAGATTTTAGTATGGAGGTAATTTAAATATGGAAACAGATAAAGTAAAATGTTTTATATATATGATAAATGATATGGATATAAAAGATAAATTAAGATTAGCAATATGTATGAGCCAAAGTAAATGGTCTGGTCTTATATATAATACTAAAGAAAATTATGAAAAGTTTGATAATATGTTAAAAAGTATAGATGAAGAATACAGAACTACACTTATTAATTTTGGAAAGTATAAACTTGTAATGTATACAATGGCTAAACTAATGGAAATGGAAACAACAGAACAAAATCAAGTAGCTTTATATTTGTTTAATAGTATCTTTATTAAAAATAATTAATAAGAGTATATAGAGCCACCCTCTCTTTCAATAAAAGAGGGTGGCTCATAAACTAGGATATTTTATAATCTTTGACTATTTCTTATTTCGAATAGTGCATGCTGATGTCGGAGAAATATATCTCATTACAATATGAATATTTCTGTTTTCCGAACCGTCCTGAAAAGGACCTTCAAAATTTAATGCTTTTTTGGATATAGCAACAACATTTTCATCAGAATGCTGTAAAAACCAAGGTGAAGTTATATGAAGACCACTTTCTGTAAAGATGTTAAAATCTTCAAAATGATCAAACAAAAATCCTAGTTCATACAAGATGATAACTTCCTCGAAAGGCTTTTGTCGATATTCATAAATTTCTGCTAATGCAAGAGGAAGACCTAAAAAATGAACACACAATGCATCTTTACAAGGATCCATTTCATGAAAGTCACAACAATTTCCATCTTGAAAAACTCGAATAACACCTTGCTTCTTTTGCCATAATTCGTAGTAGTTTAAATCTTTCCGAATTACTGCTGGCAAGCTACAGTTCCATTTTACCACTACCTTGTTAATAAATTTTTCCCAGTTTTCGTTCCCTGAATACGTAACATTCCAAGGACTTTTGACTAATACTTCTTTTACAGTCATAAAAATGCCTCCTTTATACAAATTTGTATAGATGTTAATAGGTACTATATGTAAACTCCAGAAAGGAGATTATAAAAATTATTAGTTTAACATAATTATAGCATATTTTTTCAAGAAATACTAGTAATATTGTAAAAAATATAAGCAATTTAAACTAATAAATTAGGATTAATTTAATTTTTTATATATTTTTTTATAATTATATTGTAATTTATTAAAAATATGATATACTTAAATAAATTGATTGATATTTGTATCAGTCGCCTAAGAGAGCTGACGAGTTGTAAATATCTACGTCGTTGGCACCAGTCTGAATGTTCTTATAGGATTTCATAGTTCTGTAAGGACTTTTTTATTATTCTGATAATTTAGCTTAAAT
>CANPWO010000078.1 GCA_947584535.1 uncultured Clostridia bacterium | reverse complement strand
CTTTTTTAGGTTAATTACTTCTCATAATGTAAAAGCCATTGTATAATAAATGTGTATTCAAAATTATGTAAAGGAGGGTTAGTATGAATACACAAGAATTTATCAATTTTGTTCCAATATTTATGGACAAACTTACAAAAGATGGAATGAGCCAGACAATAATCGATAATAATAAGTGGATTATTGATAGCTTTATAAAATATTGTTCTACTCATAAAATTTCAGAAGTTGATATGACAGTCATCAAGAAATTTTATGAGCAGCAATATAATATGGACATTTATAACTTAAATAGTCCGTTACAAACAACAATTAGAAGACCGTTATTGATTTTTATGGAATATTATCGAAATGGTAATTATTATAAATCTCATTTACAGTCAAAACAATTGTCTATTCCACTTAATTATAGTGCGATTTTCAAATTATTTCAAGAGAATTTTGTAAATAAAATGAATATCGTAGAAAAATCCAAAAGAAGAAAATTATGGGTAATAGCAAATTTTTTTGAATATATTGATAACAACAATATCCATAATATCAACAATTTAAAAATTATAGATGTATCAAATTATATTCTATATTTAACAAACATTAAGAAATATGCTCATGCGACATTGCATATTCACAAAACAGTATTAAGAGAAACTTTAGATTGGTTTTATAAAAATGATATTATTACTTTTTCAGGTAGACAAGCATTTCCATTAATTAGAAAAGATTCAAGAGAAGTATTATTATCAACATATACAAGCGAAGAAATCAAACAACTTTTAGATATCATTAATACAGAATCAAAACATGGGAAATGTATATATAGTATATTAACAATTTTAGCATATTTAGGATTAAGAGCAGGGGATATTATTAATTTAAAATTTGAGCATATAGATTTTGAAAATGATGAACTTAAATTTTATCAGTCCAAAACGAAGCAATTATTAACATTACCCTTAATCGATGAAGTAAAATATCCCTTATTAGATTATATAAAAAATGGAAGACCACAATGTGATGAAAAAGAATATGTATTTATTACTTTATATGCACCATTTACAAGATTCAAAGCAACTTCAAGCATATTTAGGATGGTAGAAGGAGCAATGAAAAAAGCAGGTATTAATTATGCAAATAAACATCACGGACCTCATGCACTACGTCATAGTCTAGCAACAAATATGATAAATAATAATGTTCCAATTAGTGCAATTAGCCAAATACTTGGACACAACAATATAAGAACTACAGAAATATATATAACTAAAGATACAACACATTTAAGAGAACTTACATTGGAGGTGCCAAATGAATAGATGTGATTTCATTCCGAGTTTTACAAGTATTTTTAAAGAAGATTTTGAAAATTATATAAAATTCAAAAGAAGTAATGGATATAAATATGGTAAAGAAAGATGTTATGATTTATTAAGAATTGATAGATTTTTCAATGAAATAAATTTGAAAGAAAAACGTATAGATCAAAAGATTATAGATTTATGGCAACAGAAATGTTATTCATCATCAAATAATAAACGAACACAAGCAGAAATTTTTTCAAGAATTTCATGTTTTTGTGAATATTTGAGAATGACTAGCCATGAAAATATTATACAACCAGAAGCACATAATTTAAGATACCATAGTGATTTTATTCCATACATATTTAATGATGATGAAATACAACGAATATTTCAGATTGCGAAAGAAAATTCTTCAATAGATAAAAATTATAAAACATTTTATGTAATGCTATGCTTGTATTATTGTTGTGGTTTAAGATTTTCTGAATTACACAATTTACAAATAAAAGATTACTTAGATAATGAAAAAAAAATAATCATATATGAAAGTAAAAATATGGTCACAAGAGAAATTCCATTATCTGATTCAACTTATAATACTTTAAGTAAATATATAAAAAATAATGATTATTCAAATAATACAGATTATGTTTTTATAAATATTAATAATAAAAGAATTTCAGCGTATATGATTAGAAAATATTATAATGAATTATTAGAAAAATCCGTAATTCCAGTTAGATATGATGGAAAACGTCAAAGATTGCATGATTTACGTCATACATTTGCAGTTAACAGCTTAAAACAAATGGAAGAAAAAGGATTTGATTTATATACTTCAACATCAATATTATCAGTATATTTGGGTCATAAATCTATAGTAGAAACGGAATATTATTTACGATTAGTTCAGGATGAAGCTGAAAAATGTCAAGAACAAGTAAAGAAATATACAAACGGACTATACGAAAGTAAGGTGATATATAGTGAATAAAAATTTGAATTATTATATAACCAAATATTTTTCAGAATATCTTCCAAATGTAATGGGGGTGAGTATAAAGACTATTGCTTCATATAGAGATACGTTTGTTATCTTACTTGAGTATTTACAAAAAGAATATAAAATTGATATCAATAGTATGGATTTAGAAATTATTGATTATAAAAAAGTGGAAAAATTTTTAGATTATTTAGAAGATGAAAGAAATAATAGTGTATCAACAAGGAATCAACGATTAGCCGCAATATCATCATTTTATAAGTATTTACAAAAAAGAGAACTAACGGTATTTGACTTATGTACGAATATTTTAATAATACCAAAGAAAAAATCTGAAACTAAAGTTATGTCATACTTTTCTGTAGATGAAATTAAATTATTGATTAATAAGCCTGATACAAAAACAAAGTATGGATTTAGAGATTATATAATTTTATTATTTATGTATGAAACAGCCAGTAGAGCACAAGAAATTTCTGACCTACAAAAGAAACAATTATTTCTAAAGGATAATTATGTTATTTTAATAGGAAAAGGAAATAAAAATCGAAGAATACCAATTACGAAAGAATTATCTAATCTTTTAACAAAATATATAGATATTTTTAAAGTTGAAAACGAAGATAGCTATGTATTTCAAAATGCTTGTAATCAAAAGATTACAACGAAAGGAATTGAATATATACTATTAAAATATGTTAAGGAATGTAGGCAAAAATATCAAGGTAAATTCAAGAATAATTATACAAACCATAGTATGAGGCATACAAGAGCAATGCATCTATTAGAATCAGGGGTTAATTTAATTTATATACGCGATATTTTGGGGCATTCATCGGTTAC
>CANPWO010000077.1 GCA_947584535.1 uncultured Clostridia bacterium | reverse complement strand
GCTGCTCTCCATCTTCTTTCACCAGCAACTATTGTATAACCATTTTCATCTTTAACTACAAGAATTGGTTGTAATACGCCATTTTCTTTTATTGAAGCAGTTAATTCATCTAATTTTTCTTTATCAAATACCTTTCTAGGTTGATTTAACATAGGCTCTACTTCAGTAATATTTAATTCAACTACCTTTTCAACTTCTTTTAACTTCTTTTCTTTTTTAGGTCTTACTACTTTTTCCACTTCTTCAACATCATCACCAAAAAAGGCATCTAATCCTCTTCCAAGCCCCTTTGTTTTAGCCATATTTACTCTCCTTTCTCATTTATTTTTATTAACTCATTTGCAAGTTTTTTATATTTTAACGCACCTTTTGAATCCGGATCATATATACTAATAGGTTCACCATGACTTGGTGCTTCACTTAAACGAATATTTCTAGGTATAACAGTTTGAAAAACCTTATTTCCAAAATATTTTTCTACTTCACTTGCAACTTCAGAAGATAAATTAGTTCTTGAGTCAAACATAGTAAGTACAACTCCCTCTATTTCTAAGTCTTTATTTAAATGTCTTTGAACTAATTTTATAGTATTAATAAGTTGTCCAAGTCCTTCTAATGCGTAATACTCACATTGAATTGGTACAAGAACACTATCTGAAGCAGTAAATGAATTTAAAGTGATAAGTCCAAGCGATGGAGGGCAATCTATAAATATATAATCATAATCATCTTTTATTTCTTCAAGTGCATCTTTTAGTCTATTCTCTCTTGAAACAAGTGAAACAAGCTCTATTTCAGCACCTGCTAAATTAATATTTGCAGGACAAACAAATAATTTTTTTATCATTGTTTGTTTTATTGTTTCATTAATATCTAAATCTTCAACTAAAACATTATATACTGATTTTCCATCTTCTGCTTTTACGCCAAGTCCACTAGTTGCATTTCCTTGTGGATCAATATCAATTAATAATACTTTTTTTCCTTTTTGAGCAATACATGCACTTAAATTAACTGCTGTAGTTGTCTTACCCACTCCACCTTTTTGGTTAGCTATTGATATAATTTTTGCCATTATATTCACCTCGTAGATACATTATATTACATTTTTTTGTAAAATAAAAGAGTAAATAACAAAATTAATTGTTTTTTACTCTTTTATTTCTTAGTTATTTATTTTCTGAAAACAAAAAATCACTTAAATAAAGTTTACCGGATGTTTCAAATAGACTAAATAAATAATCTATTATAGCATTTCTAAGTCCTATATCATTTACTTCTTCAATAGCTTTTAAATTTACTTCTAAATTGCTAAGAAGATTAATTCTATGATTATATTCTTTTTCATTTTGTACATCATAAAAAGCTTCATAATCATCAATACAATCAAGTGATGAAATACAGTTAATTGCACAATATAACCTTTCTACTTTATTATAACCTGCGTGCGTTATTATATACGTTTGAATACCTAATTCAGAAAAAATATTAAAATTCCAAATTTCTCTAATATAGTCAGTACTAATTTTTTCAAAGCAGCCTGAATTAAAATACTTTCTGTGAATATTTATCATGTCATCTGCTAGATATTTAAAATAATGTATCTTAATATAATTAATTACATTTTTATATATATCAAGCATTTTTTTAGATATTTCATCTAATTTTTTAAGCTCAACAATTTCATAACCATATTTTATATAATTATCTAGTCTATTTATTCTTCTGTATTCTGCTGCAAGTTGTTCTAAATGCATAATGTTATTATACACATCTTCTATTTCACTAGGTGACATCATAGTGTAATATTGTTTCCGGTACTCACTTATTGTATTCAATAAATTTTTTGTTTTATCCTTTAACTTATTTTTTAATCTTTCTGTTTCGCTCATTTTTTATTCCTCCTTTTTTATTTAAAAAAATGACATATATTGTTATATATTTATTATAACATATATGTCAAATCATCAGTAATTTTTAATTTATTTTAAAGGACTTTTCTTTATTTTTCCATAATTTCTTGGATACTTTATAGGGCAATTATCATATTTATTTATAATTAAAATATTTCTAGTATATTGCTCATTATTATATAAATAGTTGTATTCTTTAATACATTCTAACTTACAATTTAAAATACCAAATACATTTTTAGCTTCTTCTACTTCATTATTTACATTACTACCTTTTAAAAGTAATGCTTTTCCACCCTTATTAATATATGGTATATCATATTCTAAAAGTATATTTAAAGGTGCGACAGCTCTTGATACAACTATATCAAACATTTCTCTATATTCTTCGTTATGAGCATATTCTTCTGCTCTTGCATGAACTAATTTTATATTATTTAAAGAAAGATTTTTCTTAACTTCTTCAAGAAATTCTAATCTTTTGTTTAATGAATCAAGTAATGTTATATTAACTTTATTTTCAAAGTATATGGCTATAACAATACCTGGAAATCCTGCACCAGTACCTACATCAATTATATTTTTATCTTCATTAATATATTTTACTATTTCTAAACAATCAATAAAATGCTTCATTATAACGGCATAATCATCTGTTATTGCTGTTAAATTAATTTTTTTATTCCACTCAACAAGCATATTTTTATATAATTCAAACTTTTCTAATTGATTTTTATTTAACTCAATATTTATTTTTAATGCTTCATTATATAATGTATCTTTAAAATCACTTGTATTCTCTAAACTATTCATATTTATACCTCTTATTTTATATTATTTTGACTAAGATATATTAATAAAACTGATATATCAGCAGGTGAAACACCAGATATTCTTGATGCTTGTCCAACAGAAGTAGGCTTTTGTTTATTAAGTTTTTGTCTTGCTTCTAAACTTAAACCTTTTATAGTTTCATAGTCTATTTCAATAGGCAATTTTTTGTTTTCTAACTTTTTAAATTCCTCTATCTGTTCAATTTGCAATTTAATATACCCTTCATACTTTATAGCTATTTCTGCTTCTTCAACTACAGAATCAGGTAAAGGTTTTCTATCAATATCTATATCTTTTAAGTTTTCGTATGTTAATTCACTTCTTTTTAATAAATCGGCTAATTTAACGCCTGTTTCAAGTTCAGAACTATTTAAAGACTTTAGTAATTCATTAACTTGTTCAGTTGGTTTAATTCTAGTATTGTTTAATCTATCAATTTCATTTTCAATCATTTTTTTCTTTTTTAAAAATCTATTATAGTTTTCACGTGAAATTAAACCAATATTATATCCTTTTTCAGTTAATCTTAAAT
>CANPWO010000076.1 GCA_947584535.1 uncultured Clostridia bacterium | reverse complement strand
AGAAAAGAAAATCAAGCAAAAGCTGAAAGAGAAACAAAAGCTATTGATAAATTAGTAGAAAATGTTGAAGTAACAATTCCTGATTCTATGATAGAAGATGAAATTGAAAATATGATACAACAATTTAGCCAAAATTTATCTTATCAAGGAATGACAATGGAACAATATCTAGAATTTACTAATACAAAACTTGATGATTTTAAAGAATCTTTAAAACCTAATGCTATAAAAGATATAAAATTAAGATTAGCACTTGAATATATTAATAAAAATGAAGAAGTTAAAGTAGAAGAAAGTGAAATTGATGAAAAAATCGATGAACTTGCAAAACAATATGGTAGCGATGATTCTTCTTCATTAAAACAAAATGAGAGTGCAAGAAAATACATGAAAGAAAAAATTGCTCAAGATAAAACTATGGATGTAATTGTAAATAGTGTTATTGAAAAATAATATATAAAGGGAGGTTATATAATATGATTAATAATAGTTTAGTTCCAATGGTAATTGAACAAACAAGTAAAGGTGAAAGGTCTTATGACATTTATTCAAGACTTTTAAAAGAAAGAATAATATTTTTATCAGATGAGGTAAATGATGTTACAGCATCTCTTGTAGTTGCTCAACTTTTATTTTTAGATGCTGAAGATCCTGGAAAAGATATTTACTTATATATAAATAGTCCTGGTGGTTCTGTAACAGCTGGTATGGGTATTTATGATACTATACAATATATTAAGTCTGATGTTTCAACTATTTGTGTTGGAATGGCTGCTAGTATGGGAGCATTCTTACTTGCTGCTGGAACAAAAGGTAAAAGATTTGCTTTACCTAACTCAACAATAATGATACATCAACCACTTGGTGGTATGCAGGGTCAAGCTAGTGATATGAAAATTCATGCAGATTTCATTTTAAAGACAAAAGATACTTTAAATAAAATCTTAAGTGAAAGAACTGGTCAAACTTTAGAACAAATTGAAAAGGATACTGATAGAGATAACTTTTTATCAGCACAAGATGCTAAGGCATATGGTCTTATAGACGATATAATGGAAAATATTTCAAAATTAACTAAGGAGAAATAATTATTTATGGGTAAAAAAGGAAATAATGATGGAGGATTTGATATTCCTGAAGATATGATATTTTGCTCTTTTTGTGGTAGATTAAGACAAGAAGTTAACAAGTTAATTGAAGGTCCTGATGGTATCTTAATATGTGATGAATGCGTTGAAATGTGCCATAAAATAATGCATGATGAAGATATAGAAGTTGTAAATGATAAAACAAATGGAACAAAGGAACTTATTGAAACAAAAGAACTTCCTTCTCCTGAAAAAATTAAAAATGTACTTGATCAGTATGTTATAGGGCAAGAAGAAGCTAAAAAAGTTTTAGCCGTTTCTGTATATAACCATTATAAAAGAATAAGGAATATGGATAAGCTTGATGATGTTGAAATCCAAAAAAGTAATATATTACTTTTAGGACCAACAGGCTGTCGGAAAAACTTTACTTGCTCAAACTCTTGCTAAGATTCTGCATGTTCCATTTGCAATAGCTGATGCAACAACATTAACAGAAGCTGGTTATGTGGGAGAAGATGTTGAAAATATTTTATTAAGATTAATACAAGCTGCAGATTTTGATATACAAAAAGCTGAGCGTGGTATTATATATATTGATGAACTTGATAAAATATCAAGGAAGTCAGAAAATCCTTCTATTACAAGAGATGTTAGTGGTGAAGGCGTACAACAAGCATTACTAAAAATTATTGAAGGAACTGTTGCAAATGTGCCACCACAAGGTGGTAGAAAACATCCACAACAAGAATTTATTAAAATTGATACTACTAATATTTTATTTATATGTGGTGGTGCCTTTGATGGACTTGAGAAAATTATACAAAGTAGAACACATACAAAGACTATGGGATTTGGTGCTCAAGTTGAGGCAAAAAAAGATATTGATGTTGGGAAGATTTTTTCAGAAGTTCAGCCTCATGATATAGTAAAATATGGTTTAATACCTGAACTTGTTGGTAGACTTCCTATTATAACATACTTAAGTAATTTAACAAAAGAAGCATTAATTGATATACTTTCTAAACCTAAAAATGCTTTACTTAAACAATACAAAAAATTATTTAAAATGGATAATGTAGAACTTGAGATTAAAAAGGAAGCAGTTGAGGAAATTGTAAATATTGCACTTGAAAGAAAAACTGGTGCAAGAGGTTTAAGAGCAGTTTTAGAGAAAGTTATGATGGATGCAATGTATGAAGTACCATCTAATAAAAAAATAAAAAAATGCATTATTACTAAGGATGTTGTAATAAAAAATGCAAAGCCAAAATATGAATATAATTAATAGAAAAAAGGGCACATTGTAGTTAGTTTTGCAATGTGCTTTTTATGGAGAAATTTTATGAATAAAGATTTTTATACTTTAACAAAAAAAGAGAATGATGAAAATAAATATTTATCTACATATACTTATGAAGAAAAAAAGTCTAAATTTATATGTTATTTATATAGTATATCAAATGAATCAGATGCAAAACTCTGCATAGAGAAAATAAAAAACGATAATAAATCTGCAAGACATGTAGTATATATATATTCATATAAAGAAAATAACAATATAAATATTAGATTTAGTGATGATGGTGAGCCACAGGGAACAGGTACTAAAGCTATATATGAAAATATGCAAAAAGAAAATATAACAAATATTTGTGTTGTTATTGTTAGATATTTTGGAGGCATATTACTTGGAGCAGGTCCTTTACTTAGGGCATATTTTAAGTCATATAAAGAGGCAAAAGATAAATGTAAATTAGAAAAAATATTTAAATACGTAGAGTATAATTTTACTATTAGTTATTCAAATTATGATTTAATTAATTCGTATATTAAAGATTATGAATCTAAAAATGATATAAAAAATGTTGTAGCAAAGTTTAATGATAATATAGAAATTTCAATTAATATAAAAGAAAATGAGTATAACTCTTTTAAAGAAAAAATCGCTAAATATTTAATCACTTAAGTTATAAAGCTTTAAGTGATTTTTTTATTTTTAATAAAAAAGAACAAATTTTCATTTTTTTCAAAAAAAGTATTGACAGAACATCTGTTTTGAATTATAATATAGATATAAAGAACAGATGTTTAAGGGGTGATAGTTATGAAAATTAAGAATAAAGAAAGGTTTTATATTGTTTTATTTATATTTGGGTTGTTAGTTGTATTTAGTTTTTTTACTTCAACATCAGTTGGTAAAAAACAAGTTGAGACATATGAACTTGAAGTTCAAAATAGTGATACAATTTGGGATATTGCAAGTGATATTTGCAAAAAAGATTCTTCTTTAAATATACAAAATATTATCTTAGAAATAAAGGATATTAATAATTTATCATCAAGTGATATTTTTGCTGGACAAACTTTAAATGTTCCTATTTACTAAAAGATATTTAATAAAGGTATAAGTTAAAAAGGCAGAATGGTTATTCTCTGCCTTTTTAACTTATATTTTAACTTTATTTAATGGATTGCTATCTATTGCATTTTTAACTTGTTCATCATCAACATGGGTATAAATTTGTGTTGTAGCGATACTTTCATGTCCTAGAACTTGCTGTAATGCCCTTATATCTACATTACCGTATTTATGCATTAATGTTGCCGCAGTATGTCTTAGTTTATGTGGCGAATATTTATTAGGGTCAAGTCCTGCAAGAATTATATATTTTTTTACAATAAGCTCTACCATACGTCTACTTATTCTTTTACCACGTTCTGATATAAATAATGCATC
>CANPWO010000075.1 GCA_947584535.1 uncultured Clostridia bacterium | reverse complement strand
ACTTTTCTTAAAGTATCCATAAAAATATATGCTCTCATATTACCGATATGTGCATAGTTATATACTGTTGGACCACAGCTATATATTTTTACTAAATTATTTTTTTTATCTATCGGTTCAAATTCTTCTTTTTTTCTTGTTAATGTGTTATATAATTTTAACATTTTTCCCCCTTTTTTAAGATAAAACTTTTCTCTTATTATATAATATTCTAACTAGTTTTGCAATATACGCCTAAATAAAAAAATCCAAGACTACAAAATTGTAGTCCTGGATTTAGCTTAATTACCCTTTTAAAATGTTAACAAATATGGATTGTACAAGAAACTTGACGAATTAGAGGAGCTGAACAAATATGCCCTAATCCATTGCTTGAAAATGATCTTTTTTCTTTTTTTAAGTTGTATAAATCTTCTTTTTCTTGTAGTTTATCTTTGAAGAATGGAATAGTAATTAATTTGTTTATACTATTAGAAAAGGAATCTTTAGAGATATGTTCTCTTATGCAAAAATCCTTTAATGATAAATCTGAATTACAATATCTTTTAAACATTTGTAAGTATTTAAGTCCTTTAACATTCTCAAAAATAAACTGTAGGTCATTATTTGTAGCATTCCCAGATGCCATAAACATTAAAATACATTTTTCAATAGTTAATGGACTTTTAAAAGTAATGTCCATAATTTCAAGAATTGAAAAACCCATTTTAAGTAACCTTAAATAAAATTCTCCGCTCTTGTAGAAATTATCGTCTTTGTTACCAAATTCGTTTTGCAAATTCACCCCTTTAAATTCTAAATTTCGTTTTACATTTGCAGTTGTAATTATCAAGACCTTAAATCTCCTTTCTGAAATTATCCATATTGTTAATATTTACATAATTTTATTATACCAAGAAAACATAAAAAAGTCAATGCATTATTACGAATATATATAAATTAAATTGTTTTTTTAGATAATAATGAAATTTTAATGTAATTAAAATGTGTATAACTTTTCTATTTTACTATTTACTTTTTTATAATTATGATATAATATATATTGTATAAAAAATAATATGGAGGTTGATTTATGCAGGTTAAATTTCTTATGCAAAATGGAAAAGAAGGTAGTTTAATAAACAGTCTAATAGATAGTTTTTCTAAAAAACCTAAGAAAGTATATATGTTTCTTGGCGATTTAAAAGAAGCAGGTTTTAGATTAATAGAAGAGGAATTTATTGATACAAAAATAAAATTATTTATGGCTATTGGTGTAAATAAAAAACATACAACTAGAAGTATGTTAGAAAGTATATTAGAATATACCAAAGATGCGTATTATTATACAAATAATGATATAGTAGAGTATGATTCAAATATATGTATATTTGAATATACAAATGAAGTTGAAGTATATGTAAGTCCTTCATCTTTCTCAGAGAGTGGTATTAGCGAGAATATATCATTATATACTAAAATAATGTATAATTTAAAAGATACAATAGAAAAAAATGATTATAAAGCAACAATAAAAGATTTGACCAAAAATTTAGAGGAATTGAATTTTGTAAAATTAGATAAAGAGGCAATAGAAAAATTAGTTGAAGATAAAGAAATATTTACAACTAGACAATATACTCATACAAATATAAAAAGTATTTCAGAGCTTCTTGGTAAGACAAAAGAGGATATTGAAACAGATAAGAAAATAGCTGAAAATGCTGTTAATGATATTATTGGAAGTGATGTAGAGATTCCAAAAATTGATTTATCTAATTCTGATATTGATATAGATATTCAAGATATTGAAATTCCTGAGGAGCATAATACAGTTAAAGTAGATAATGCAGAACAAACAGATAAAAAATCAGATACTGATATTGATGTGGAATATGATGAAAAAGATAATATACCAGATAATGTAAATCTTGAAGAATATGAAGAAGATTTTGAAGATAAAAACGTAATAGATAAAAATAATGAACTTTATGATGAAAGTATGGCAGATATGGAATTTGATCAGGATTCAGTTCTTGATATAAATGATATGTTATTTTCAAAAGCTGATGTAAAACTAGATGAAAATGTAAAAAACAGAAAAAAAGAAGAACCAAAAGAAGAATATGATGAATTTAGTGATGAGGAAGTACTTCAGGTTAAGAAGGTTAACTTAAACAACGTTTCAAATCTTATAATGGAATTACCAAGTAAAAATAGTAAAGGGCAAGATGCAAATAGTATTAAAGTACCTAATTATGTACAAAAAATGATACCAGAGTTCTTTGAAATACAAGATGGCGCAAATGTAGAAATAAATGGTATATCATATAAACAAAGGGATATAAAACTTGAGATAATAGATGTAAAAAGTGGTGAAAAATATACAGATAGAGATGCAAAAATATCTCAAAGAAAAGGACAGTCTTTCTTGCTATTTTCAAGTGATATTATAAAAAACATTAATTATGATGAAAAAGATATAGCTAGAGTTATAAAGCTAGCAAGTGATACATACCATATCGAGATAATACCTAAAAATATACAAGAGTATAAATTATGGGATAAGTTATGTACATATGCTTTTAAGTCAAGTACAAGAAAATATGGAATGATGTAAAAAATAAAGAAGATGTGTAAGTTTAAAAATGCACATCTTTTTTTTATTAACCTTTAGTTATATTACTACATAAAATAAGATAGGAGGTATTTAAAATGAATGATTTTTATGTAGTAATAGATGCAGGACATGGCCGGAAATGATCCAGGTACAGTAGGAAATGGTTTGCAAGAAAAAGACTTAACACTTCAAATTTCTAAATATATGTATGATAGATTTAAAGAACTAGGTGTTCCTGTAACTTTAACTAGAACAACAGATGAAACACTTTCAAGTACAGAAAGAGTAAGAAGAATATTAAATGCATATGGAAATAAGTCAAATGTTATTTTAATATCTAATCATATAAATTCAAGTGCAACACCAAATACAGCAGAGGGCGCTGAAGTTATATATGCACTTAGAAATGAAGATACGTTAGCTAAAAATATACTTAATGCTTTAAAAAGTGAAGGGCAAGTAGTAAGAAGGGTATATCAAAGAGCAAGAGATAATGATCCAAATACAGATTATTATTTTATACATAGAGAAACTGGTAATTTAGAGCCAGTAATAATTGAATATGGTTTTATTAATAATTTAGAAGATATTAATAGAGTAAGAAATAATTATAGAAGATATGTTGATGCTATTGTTGATGCTGTTATAGAAACTGAAAGAGGAACTTCATTTGTACCAACAAGTGATACATATACAGTAAGACCAGGAGATACTTTATGGGAAATAGCAAGAATGTATGGAATAAGTGTAGAACAGTTAAAAGCAATGAATAACTTAACTAGTAATATTATATCAATAGGTCAAGTACTTAAAGTTTCAAATATGAGTGATGATATGGATACATATACAGTAAAACCAGGAGATACATTATATAGTATAGCTAAAATGTATGGAATAAGCGTAGAGCAGTTAAAAGAGATGAATAATTTAACTACTAACATTATATCAATAGGTCAAATACTTAAAGTAAAAGGTACACCTATTTTAAATGATACACCTAGTGTCCAAGGAGAAGATACATATACTGTACAGTTTGGCGATACATTATATAAAATTGCAAAAATGTATAATACCACAGTTGAAAACTTGATGGAACTTAATGATTTATCTTCTAATATATTATCTGTTGGTCAGGTACTAAAAGTAAGTGGCACTAAGGAAGTTATACCTTCAGAATATGTAGTAAAAGTAGGAGATTCGTTGTATAAAATAGCTAGAGAATTTAATATAAGTGTAGACGAATTAAAGTCTGCAAATAATTTAACTAGTAATGTTATATTAATTGGCCAAATATTAAAGATACCATCTAGTAGATGTTATAGATCTCACACACCGTTTATATATAGGGTAAAAGCTGGTGATACTTTATTTAGTTTAGCAAAGGCAAATGATACAACAGTTGATAAAATAATTGAGTTAAATAATTTAGATAATGATATAATATTTGTAGGTCAATTATTAATGATACCATAGTATGATAGTCGTCTGTAAAAAAATGCAGGCGACTATTAAAATGTGCATTTTTAGGCACTAGTTTTGTCGAATATATTAAATA
>CANPWO010000074.1 GCA_947584535.1 uncultured Clostridia bacterium | reverse complement strand
TCACATTCGATATAATAATAAAGGTTACCAGCCATATTATAATAAAGAAAGTGAGGGATTTTTATGTCAAAACGCTTTGACAATGATAGTTTATCACATACGAGGTGGAATTGCAAATATCATATAGTGTTTGCACCAAAGTATAGAAGACAAATAATATATGGAAAAATAAAAACAGATATAGGAAAAATATTAAGAGTATTATGTGAAAGAAAAGGAGTAGAAATAATAGAAGCAGAAGCATGTCCAGACCATATTCATATGTTGGTAAGCATACCACCAAAGTTGAGTGTATCAAGTTTTATGGGATATTTAAAAGGAAAATCAAGTTTAATGATATTTGATAGACATGCAAATTTAAAATATAAGTATGGAAATAGAAAGTTTTGGGCAGAAGGATATTATGTAGATACAGTAGGAAAAAATAAAAAAGTAATAGAGGAATATATAAAGAAACAATTGCAAGAAGATATAGCAACGGATCAAATTGTAATGAAGGAATTTGTGGATCCGTTTACAGGAGAAAAAAATGAAAAAAATAAAAAGAAAAAAGGACCATTTCAATGGTAGCGTGAAAAAGTGGCGCAACTGGCAAAAGGTGTTCAGTTGAGCTTGAGCTCATTGGCTGGTAACATCCCCTTATAGGGGTAGAGCAAACGACCCGTTATCACGGGTCGTTATGATTGTTATTAAATTTTACTTTTTTCTTTTTTGTTTCTTATTCTTTTATTTTATATCAATTTTTATTCTTTTTAAATGTACATTGAAATCTAAAATTCACTATAAAAACAGGTTATACATGATAAAATCAAATTTTATTAAAAAAATATTGATATAATTGCTTTTATACTGTATAATTATTATATATAAATGTCTAAAATAATAAATGAAGTTATATATGATATAATTTATTTTACATTTTTAGAAAAGAGGTTTGATAATATGGATAGTGAAAAAGAAGTAAGAAAAGGCACTTCAAAAGAAACTAAAAAGAATACTAATGTTAAGAAAAAGACTAAATTTACAAATCAAGAAAAAACACAACTTGCAATTATATTAGTAGTTATTATATTAGCAATTGTAGCAATTATTTTGTTTGTGAATGTAAAAAATACATCTGGAAAGGATAATCAAAATACTCAAAACAATAGTGAACCTGTTATAGAAGATGAAAATGTTAATACTAATAAAGGAGTTGTTGAAAGTAAACAAATTGATGATTTAAAAGTAGATAATATACAGGTAAAGAAACAAGATGGAATTACATACCTTTATGCAGATGTAACAAATGTAGGAAAAGATAATCAAGGTGATTTTAGAGTACATATTAGCATGAAAGATGAAAACGATAATGAAATTATAGGCTTTGATCAAGATCTTCCAGTTCTTTCTCCAGGAGAAAAAACAAATATAAGTATTGGTTCAACAGATGATTTTGTAAATGCATATAATTGCACAATTACTAAAGTTGAATAATAAGTATATATAATTTATGTATTTATTAAATAATAAAAGAAAGACGCTATATTTAAAATATATAGTGTCTTTTTTAGAAAAAATTACATAAAACTTGACAAATATAATTTTATTTGGTAAAATATTATTACAAAAAAATAAAAAACAATTACTTAATAGGAGGTTGAAAACATGTTTAAGTTGATTTTTGCATTGTTTATCTATGCAGTATCTTCATTGTGTTTGATGAAGATATTTGTGGATGAGGGAAAGGCTGGTGGACCGGCATGGATACCTATTTGGAGAGTATTCATATTGCTTGATATACTCGGCTTTAATCGGTATTGGTTTATTGCCTTAGTTATACCGGTCGTATCCCAGATTTTTGCTATAATCTTGATGTATTCAATGGCGAAGAAGTATTTTAACTATAACAAAAAAGCAATCGTAGTAATGACGATAATACTTTGGCTTCTTCCGCCCATAGGTTTATTCCTTGTTGCATACAGAAAGAATTTTGCAAAATATATTGGATAAGCTAGAAACAGAACATGTAAGCATTGATTATTGCTTACATGTTTTGTTTGTATTAATTTTTGTTAATTTAGAAGATAATAATAAAAAGAATATAAATTTATCAAAAAATTTAACTAAAAAATTCCTTTTTTCTTTTAATCATATTTTCTTGCTAACAATATGATATTTTGATATAATTAAATAGAAACAAAAAATACATTAAAAAAATATATTAATAGATAGAGGTATGAAAATGGAAGAAATATTACAAGATTTAAATAATAAACAAAGAGAAGCAGTTGAATATTTAGATGGACCACTACTAGTTCTTGCAGGTGCTGGTTCTGGAAAAACAAGAGTTTTAACATACAAAATAGCATATTTATTAAATAAAGAAGTAGTTAAACCTTGGGAAGTATTAGCAATAACATTTACAAATAAAGCAGCAAAAGAAATGAAAGAAAGGGCTATTAATTTAATTGGGGAGAAGGCTAATGAAGTTTGGCTTGGAACATTCCATTCTGTATGTGTTAGAATTTTAAGAAGGGAAATAGAGCCACTTGGCTATGGCAAAGATTTTAATATATTTGATGAACTTGATAAAGATAAGGTTATAAAAGAAGTAGTGAAAAAGCTAAATTTTGATGAAAAACAATATTCACCTTCATATGTAAAATACGAAATAAGTAAAGCAAAAAATGAAATGAAAGATAGCAAAAAATATAGGGAAAGTGTAATAGGAGATTATAGAAGAGAAAAGATAGCAGATATTTATGAGTTATATCAAATGACATTAAAACAAAATAATGCATTAGATTTTGATGATTTACTAATGCTTACAGTTGAATTATTTGTAAAATTTCCTGATATACTTATACGTTATCAGTCTAAATTTAAGTATATACTTGTTGATGAATATCAAGATACAAATAAAATACAATTTTTGCTAATTAGTATGTTGTCATCAGTACATGGTAATATATGTGTAGTAGGAGATGAATCACAGAGTATTTATGGCTTTAGAGGTGCGGACATATCAAATATACTTAATTTTGAAAATGAGTTTCCTAATGCTAAAGTAGTAAAATTAGAAGAAAACTATAGAAGTACACAAAATATTTTAAATGCAGCAAATCATGTTATAAAAAACAATAAATCAAAAATAGATAAAAAGTTATGGACACAAAATGATGAAGGAAAGAAGATAGAATACAAAACTTTAAATAATGAGTATGAAGAAGTTGAATATATCGTTGATAAAATAGATGAAATATGCAAAGATGAAAAAATGACATATTCAGATTTTGCAGTATTATTTAGAACTAATGCACAGGCACGTGTTTTAGAAGAAGTTTTTATGAGATCAGGTACACCATATAAATTAATCGGAGGACTAAAATTCTATTCAAGAAAAGAGATAAAAGATTTAACAAGTTATTTAAAACTTATTCAAAATACAAATGATAATATAGCTTTAAAAAGAATAATAAATGAGCCTAAAAGGGGAATTGGTGATACTGCGATTGATAGACTTGATAGACTTGCTGAACAAAAAGGTGTTTCTATATTTGAACTAATACAAGATAGTAGTAATTTAGAAGGTATTAGAAGTGCTGGAAATATCATAATGTTTAGAGATATGATTAATAACTTTAAAAAAGCAAAGGATGAGCTATTAGTATCTGACCTGATGAAGTTAATACTTAAAGAATCAGGTTATGAAGATATGCTTAATGCAGAACCAAGTAAAGAGTCTGAAATGCGATTTGAGAATTTAATGGAATTTATTGGTGTTGCAATGGAATTTGAAAAAGAAAGTGCGGATAATTCATTGCAAGATTTCTTAGAAAGTATAGCTTTAGTTAGTGATGTAGATAAACTAGATGAATCAGCTGAAGCTGTAACACTTATGACAATGCATAGTGCAAAAGGACTAGAGTTTAATGTAGTATTTTTAGTCGGTATGGAAGAAGGGTTATTTCCATCTAAAAAATCAATTGAAGAAGATGAAAAATGTGAAGAAGAAAGACGACTTTGTTATGTTGGAATAACAAGAGCTAAGAAAAAACTATGTATTACTAATGTATCAAAAAGAACATTGTTTGGATCAACTACTTATGCAATACCTTCAAGATTTATTTCTGAGATACCAGAAGAACTATTTGATGAAGCTTCAAAAGATAATATTTCACTTAAGAAAAGGAAACAAGAAAAATTCTTAGATAATGAATATAGTCAAGTAGAAAAAATGATAAATAACTTTGATAGATACATTGAAGTAAAGCCAAAAAGTAATAATAGTTTTGGAATAAATGTAAATAGCTTTTTAAGTAGTATAAAAACAAATAGCACAAAAGCACCAACAAATAATAATACAAATAAATATGTTGTTGGAATGTATGTAAAGCACAAAAAATTTGGTAAAGGTGTAATACAAAAAATAGAGCCTGAAGATGATGATTTAAAACTTGATATAATGTTTGAACAAAGTGGCTTTAAAAGACTTATGGCAAATTATACACCGCTTGAAATAGTTAAATAAAAAAGAGAACTAATTTAAGGCTCTTTGTCAATTGTTGGGGTGAAAAAACTAAAAATTGATTAGAAAGAGTAGAAAGTGAGGTGATAAAAATTCA
>CANPWO010000073.1 GCA_947584535.1 uncultured Clostridia bacterium | reverse complement strand
TCTACTTTCTTCATTATAGTCGTCTAGTTCTGTAGGTGCTATTTTTAAAATCATTTCTTTAATTTTCATATCATTATCGAAAAATTTTTTTAATGCTTCAAATTGTAAATTCTTCTTATCTTCTTCCATATTTTCTCCCTTCATATGCTATATTTTAATATTTAAAAAATCTTAAAATTTATTTTCTAAATTAATACATACACATTGTATCATAATACAGAAAAAAATCATATAATTTTACACAAATTTGTTTGATTTTTTATAACAAAAAAAGAAGTCAATTCGAAATTAACTTCTTTTCGTTATCATTTGCTTTCCTCTTTTTTAATTTGTTCTTGCCTTCACTACAAATCTTTTTGTTGCTTTTCCTTTTTGATTTTCATAATAGCAAGTTATAAGCGTAACTTCTGTATGTCCATTTGTTAATTGGCTTGTGCAAGTATTATCATCTGGATTTACTACCATTGTTTCATATACTCTATACTCTAATGTTCTTTCTTTTAAATCTGTTATTTGTATTATCGCATTTTTTTGAATATCGGAAAGTTTACCAAAAAATTTTGAGTTTTTATAGTTATGTCCTAAAATACATAAGTTACCTACTTCATTAGGTTCTCCACCCCAATATTTTGTTACAGAAATTTTTAATAAATCTTCAGTGTAATTTGCTAGTATTGGATATTCTATATTTAAACTCGGAATTTTTAATGTTCCTATTTTGTCATAAACTTGTCCATTATTGGCAGTAAATGCCTGTACTTTTGGTGTTTCTTCTTTTATTTCTTCGTATTCTTCTTGCTGATCTTCTTGCTGTTTTTGTTTTACGTTTAATATTGTTTGTTCTTTATTTTGAATCATTTCCTCATTATTAGATATTTTATTTATTTTTTCTATGCTGTTGGTATTTTCATTAGAACTTTTTGAATATATTTTCACAGTCAAAGTTATTATTATAACAATAATAAATGAAATTATTAGAAATATTTTATTTTTTTTCATTATGTACTCCTTTTTATAGAGTAGTTTTTATATGTCTTTTAGTCTATTGTATTTATAATATGTATATATACCACCCAAAGCTACTATTGCTACTAATCCTGCTAGTCCCATACCTAATCCTGCATATGGTAATGTTCCTTTGGCTGTTGTTTTGTCTTGTTCTTGCCCTTTAGATGTATCTTTACCAGTATTTCCTCCTTCATTGCCTCCACTTGGTTCTTCTTCCTTAGGTTTTTCAGTCGTTCCTCCTGTTCCAGAAGCTGGCTTTTTTAAATATTCATATTTTATTTTTGTACTTATTGCATATTCTGCTATTTTAGAGCCTTCATAACAATAAATAGTCAAATCAGCATTATGGTTAGTAAATATTGTATCTTTATTAGGGTACAAGATAAACCAGCCTAGTTTCTGGCAGTTATCTAGAATAGTAGCTTTCTTTAATTTTGAACAATCCTTAAAAGCATCTACTCCTATTTCTTTAACAGAGTTTGGTATATCGATTTCAGATATACTTGTTCCTTCAAAAGCATAAGGTCCTATTTTTGTAACTGTATTTGGAATTTTTACTGAAGTTATGCCAGAGCATCCTTTTAATATGCTTCCTGGAATTTCTGTCAGTCCATCCTCAAATGTTGCAGACGTCAATACTGTTGTTCCTGAAAAAACAGGTGCATCTGATATTTCAACCCCCTCTACTAATGTTTTTGGTATTTTTATTTCTTTTAATTTAGGGCAGTCTTTAAACACATCAAAACTGATTTCTTCCACACTGCCCAAATTAACATTAGATAAATTTGAACAATTTTTAAAAGCACTATATTCTATACCTTTAACAGAGTTTGGTATTGTAATACTTGTTATTCCAGTATTAGCACATAAATAAGTTGGAATTATTGTTAGTCCTTCTTGCAAAGTAATATTTGTAATATTAGGATTATCTAAACAAGAGCTTGTTGGTCCGTTTTTTACTGTTTTTGGAATTGTTATTGATTTTAGATTTGTGCATCCTTTAAATATACTAAATGATAAGTCAGTTACATTTCCTAAATTAACACTTGTCAAACTAGTGCAACCTTCAAAAGCACTATATTCTATACTTTTAATTGAACTAGAAATAGTTACTCCTGTAATGCTTGTAGCAGATTTGAATGCCTCATAACCTATTTCCACTACAGTTTTATTTGCTAGTTGTGCTGGAACTGTAATGTTTCCTTTTAATTCTGTTGCATTTTTACATTTTAAATTTTCAATATTTCCTGCATCATCTAATGTATATTCCCATTGTGCTGTTACACCATTTATATCTGATGTAGTATTTTGATAATCAACTGCTTTAACTATACATGGACATGTAAATAGTATAAAAACTATTGATAGAATCATAATTGTAAGTTTTTCTTTTTTCATTTTTTTATCTCTCCTTTGTATTTTTTATAACAAAATATGTTATTTGATTTATATATATCATTTTTTATAAAAAATGTAAATACTTTTTTGTAAAAAATATATTATATATAGTAGGTAAAATATAAATCGAAAACAGTTAAAAACTTTATAAGCATTTTATATAATTGATTTAAATACTTACATGTAAGATAGGATGTGATTTTATGCAAAAAGGATTTTATAGATTTTATTTGAAAGAAAAATGGATAAATAGAAATATTGAAATAGAAGAAACTTTGTATAGTAAATTAAAACAATTATCAGAAAATGAATTAGATGCATCTATAAATAAGTTAATAGATGCTTGTGTAGAAAATTTTAAAATAGAAAATGATACTGTAATATATTATAAAAAACCAGAAAATGAAATATCTATATCAAGAAGTATTAGATTGAGAGAATCAATGTGGGATAAATTAGAAAAACTTAAAAGTGAATATGATATTTCATTATATAAATTGATAAATATGTCTATAAAGTATACATTAGAAAATCATTAAAAAATAGTATTAACACAAGTATGTGTGTGTTAATACTATTTTTCTCTAATGCATTCTAATTCATTATCTTCTTAATATAGTAATTTATTGTATTTTATCAAACCTATATAAAGTAACTAACATCTTTTGTGTAAGCTATATGTTTTAATAACTTCTATGCTTTCTGATTATCTTCAATTACTGCTACGCTATGGCATTGATATTTCACTATCTTTTTCTATTAAATAATGCTATTTCTACCAATCAATAGCTTTAAATTATTTATAATAATATCATGTAATTCTTTTCCACAATGACTCATACAATAATCTTTAAGTACAAATACATTATAACCTTTTTCAAACAAATCAAGTGCTGTCTTTTGAATACAAGCATCAGTGTCAAATCCACATAAATATATTTCATTAATATTATTATCTCTTATCCATTTTTCAAATTCTTCATTAACTGCACTATATATTTTTTTGTCGAATATTTTATAATCTTTTGTATCTAATAATATTTTCTGACCTTCTTTTGTCATACATCCTTTATAATTCAACTTTCTGTACCATATACTATTTTTATCATTAATAAATCTAGTAAATGCAATTTTGTTATATGTCTTAGAATCAACTAATTTAATAATTTCGTTTAATATTGGTTTCGTATTTTCATTTATGAAATCTGCTTGTACATCAATGACTAATAATAATTTATTCAATTTTTACCTTCCTTTAAATTAATTTTTCATAAAATTTGTGTGTTGATATTCCCATAATATCAAATTTATTAAGTTTCCTGCAATAACTTATTTACTTTTTATTATTTTCTTCTACCATATCACTTATTTCTTTCAATTTATTTTCTAAAAGTTTTTTATCAATTAATTTTAAAGTATATTGTAATACCATAGTTGGTGACATTGTTCTACTCATTGCATACTCTACTACTTGTTCATTTTTGCCACTGCATAAAATTATTCCTACACTTGGATTCTCATTTTCTTTTTTCTCCTGTCTATCTAATGCCTCTAAATAAAAATCCATTTTTGAAATATATTCTGGTTGAAAATCACCTATTTTTAATTCAAATGCTACTAAACAGCTTAATGCTCTATTATAGAACAGTAAATCTATAAAAAAGTCTTGTCCACCAACTTGTACTCTATATTCTTCTCCAACAAAAGTAAAATCTTTTCCTATTTCTAATATAAAATCTTTCATATTTGAAATAATTGCTTTTTTTAAGTCTTTTTCTGAATAATTATTTGGTAAGTCTAAAAATTCTAAACTATACGTATCTAGTATTTTTGTATTTGGATAATCTTCTTCTCCGACAGTTTTGATTAAGCTTTGATCAGCCTTTCCATCTGATAACATGTATCTGTGAAAGTATCCACTTGCTATTTGCCTATTTAATTCTCTTGCAGAGTAATTATTTTTTATACACATTTTTATATAAAATTCTTTTTCTTCTATTGAGTGAGTAGAACTTAAAATAATAACATTATTACTCCAACTCAATTGTGTCAACAGTGTTGACACAATTTCATTATCTTTATATGTTTCATAAAACTGTTTCATCCTATAAATTCCACGTCTATTGAAGCCTTTCATTGTTGGATATTCTCTTTTCATAAAATCTACCAACTTATCTACAATTTTTTCTCCCCAATTAGCATCATTTACTTTTTCACTTATATATTTTCCAAAATCCCAATATAAAGA
>CANPWO010000072.1 GCA_947584535.1 uncultured Clostridia bacterium | reverse complement strand
AAAAAAACAAGTCAATATTTTTACATATCGACTTGTTAGAATAATTATTTTAATTTGTAGTTTTTACTACTTAAAAGGAAAAAATTTACTACAAATTACTATATTATAGTGCTAATTATTAGCCTCCTACTCCAGCAGCATCAGCACCAGTAGGTCCAGTAGGTCCAGTAGGGCCAGTTGGTCCTGTAGGTCCAGTAGGGCCAGTTGGTCCTTCAGGAAGCACGAAGTTTATTGTATATACTCCATCTGTAACAGGTAGAATAGTTACACTAGGTGTTGCACCTGTTGTAACAGTTCCAACTTGAAGAACTGGAGCTGCACCAGTAGGTCCAGTAGCACCAGTAGCACCTGTTACTCCTGTAGGTCCAGTTACACCTGGAATACCTTGAATACCTTGTACACCTTGAGGTCCAGTTGGTCCAATAGGTCCAGTTGGTCCTGTTATTCCAGAAATACCAGTTGGATAATATATTGGTGGACAACATGGATTATAGCAACAAGAATTAGAACTATAATTTCCGCAACAGTTATTCATAAAAAAATCCTCCTTTTTTATTTGAGCTATGCTCAATATATATTATGTTACATGGACAAGAGTTGTTAATAATTATTTAAATTATTAAAAAAATTTTTATTATACAGATATGCCTCACTTGTAGGCTTAATTTTACCAGCAAGTTCGTTATATTTTATGGCTTCTTCTATATTTCCTAATTTAAAATAACATACACAAATTTGTATATATGGAAGAAAGTCATAGCATTCCATTTCATAGAACCCACCTTTTGTTTCATCTAATGTACATTTAGTTGCCAGGTCATACCAAAAAATAGCCTCATTATATTTTGCTTCTTCAAAAAGAATTGCACCAAGTCTACAACAAATTTCTGCTCTTGGCTTGTCAAATAAAAAGCTTTTTGTAAGTGATATAAAAGCATTTCTATTATCATTTAGTAATCTATAACAATTTGATAAATCAATGCAAGCATTTATCTTATTTTCTATAAATCCATCTTTATTCTCTATAAATTTATTAAAATTTTTTATAGCCTCTTTATATTCTTTGTTATAATATAGTTCGCGAGAATAGTAAAATTGTTGCCTTAAGTCAAGTTTATAACCTTCTTTTAGCATCTTTTTAAATATTTTTATATTTCGCTTTGGGTCAGACTCTTTAATTTTTCTATGAGTAATAGCTATATCACTATATATAATATTACCACTTGGAATAATAACTTCATGTATTGGACTTATCCATTTAAAATTCTTTTCCCTTTTTAAAATTCTTTCTCTATAGTATGAAAATGTAACATTTCCGTATTTATCAAATCCAGTGTTATATTTTAGCATTACAATATCAACTTTGTTATCTAATGTATTTTTTAGATTAATTAATTCTTTTCTATCTTTTTCTTCAATTACATCATCTGCATCAAGCCATATAATATAATCTTTTGTAGCTTTTGAAAATGAAAAATTTCTTGCTTTAGAAAAATCATCTATCCATTTAAAGTCATAAACTAAATCAGTATATTTCTTGCAAATTTCTTTTGTTTTATCTTTTGAACCAGTATCTACTATAACAATTTCATCTACTACATTTTTTACTGAGTCAAGACATCTAGCAATAACTTCTTCCTCATCTTTTACTATCATACATAAACTAAGTGTTATCATTTTTCCCTCCTATAAATTTATAAAATATATAAAATACTAGTGTAGTATATGAAAATATCAAAATAAAGGTTAATTTTGACAAAATTAGACAGTAAAATTAGCTTAACTTTTCTTTATATTTATATAAATCTATGATATATTAAAAGACATGAAAAACAAAAAAATTATCTTCTTAGTAATAGCAATTATTCTTTTTATAGCAAGAGTACTGTATTTTGTATACACTTTTAATTTTAAATATAGTGAGGAAGAAGTAGTTAAGGAAGTAATGGTAATTGAGCTTAAAAAGTTAACAGAGGATAAAGTAACGTATTTAGTTAGATATGATAAAAATAATTTTTTGTTAAATATTTATGGAAGTGTAGGGAAGGAGTTTGACGAGAATAAATATACAAGTTTTAATTATGCAGATAAACTAAAAATAAATGGGAAACTAACTATACCTAAACTATTGCATAACCCAAATGAGTTTAATTACAAAAGATATTTATACTCAAATAAAATAGTAGGCGTAATAAATACATATAGAGCTGAAAAGATAGGGGAAAAGTATGGTAATATTCTTTTAAAATGTATATATAACTACAGAGATTTAGTAAAAGAGAAGATAACAAGTAGCTTATCTAATGATAAAGCTGGGCTTTTAATAAGTATGATATATGGAGATACTACATATTTAGAAGAAGATATAGATGAAAACTTAAATATTAATGGTATGTCACATGTAACAGCTGTATCTGGCGCTAATATTTCATATATACTACTTGTTATATCTAGTTTGTTTGATGAAAAAAATAAAAAAGAAAGTAAAATAAGACTATGTTTTAGCATAATAATTATATTATTATTTTGTGCTTTAGCTTCGTTTTCTGCCTCTGTACTTAGAGCAGGAATAATGAATATTGTAATACTTGTATTTAAATACTATAATGTAAAAATAAAGAAATATTTTGCTTTGCTTTTTTCTGCTTTGATACTTGTTATATATAATCCATATATCATATTTAATATAAGTTTTATTTTATCTTATCTAGCTGTACTTTCAATTATAACTTTCTTTAGTGAAATAAATAGTTTTCTTGATGTTAAGTTAAAAAAAGTTTTAAAATACAATTATGTAGAAAATAATAAATTTAAAGTAACAGTATACAATATTATTAATTGTATAAATAAAATTCTTTCAATGTATATCTCTGTTCAAGTTTTTGTACTTCCAGTTCAAATATATTATTTTAACGAATTTTCATTAACATCTTTCTTAGCTAATATAATTCTTTATCCAGTTGTGTCTATAGTATTTTTTCTAGGCTTTTTAATTTTATTTCTAATGTTTATTCCCTTTGTTTCAAATATATTATTTAATGCTTTAAGTCTTATGATTTCGATGCAAATTAAGTTATCAGCTTTATGTACGCATTTTGCAGTTAAAGTAAATATTCCAAAACCTGCCTTTGTTATAGTTGTTTTTTATTTTATATTCTTGATAGCATATAGGTATAGGAAAAAAGCAATACTATATTTTAAAAGAAAACATGTAAGAAAAGTAAAATTACTACTTAGAATTTTTTTGAGTATATATATCTTTTTTGTAGCTTTATACTATATAAACATATTATATTTAGAAAACTATGTATATTATTTTAATGTAGAACAAGGAAATATGGCGTTTATACGATATAATAGGAAGAATATACTAATAGACTGTGGCTCAACTACTAAAAATCTTGCTAAAAATGTACTTACATCTTTTTTAAAGCAAAAAGGGATAAGGAAAATAGATATATGTTTCTTAACGCATTTTCATGATGACCATGTTAATCTTTTGTTAAGTGATGATTTTGATATAACAGTAGAAAAGATAGTATATCAAGAGCCAAAAGTAGCAAATGAAAATTACGATAAAATAAAGAATTTTGCAAAAATAAATAATATAGCTTTTGTAAATAGTGATATTGATGATAGTTATAAATATAAAGATATAAATATAAAAATACTTGCACCAAATATAAATGAAGAGATAATAGATGAAGATATTGAAAATGCTAATAGTCAAGTTATTTTAGTTAAAGTAAATGGTATAAATATGTTATTTATGGGAGATGCAACTTGTAAAACAGAAAGTTATCTGCTTAAAAGAAATATTAATTTAGAAAAAATAAAAATATTGCAAGTTGGACATCATGGTTCTATCACTTCAACTTCACAAGAGTTTTTAGATAGTTTAAATATAGAAAATGCTATAATATCTTCAAAGAAAAAAGTATATGGACATCCGTCAAAAGAAGTAGTAGATAGATTAAAAAATAAAGGAATAAAAATATATATAACTGAAAATGATGGCGCAATTAAATTTAATATATAGTTTTTTTCCATATTTTGTATAAAATTCTAAAGTTTGGAAACTATAATTAATGAAGGTGATAAAAATGAGAATAGAGACCAAATATAGAATTTTAGTTATATCTATGTTTGTTATATTATTAATGTTTGGAGTATATGTTGGATTTAATGTTGGAAAAGGTAATTCTTCAAATGAACTTGCAGAGTCTGTAATGAATAATAACACTGATGATGAAGTTAGTATTTATACAGAAAGCAAGGCTGAAGAAAAATATGATATTGAACTTGTATATGAGGAAGAATATACACTTTGTGGGCATAAAATAGATAATAGTGATATTATAACTAATACTACACTTGACGAGTTAAAAGAAAAAGAAATTGCAAAACAAAAGGAAAGTGGAAATGAGTATGAAATATTAGAAGAATCAAATGAAAGACTTGTTTTTTATAAAAAGCTTGACCAAAATTGTCCAAATCATTTTAATATTAAACTTGAAAATGGAATAGTAGTGGTATATAGTATAGTTAACGATACAGTTAGTACTGTATATCAAAAAATAGATATTCCTCAGGAACTTATTAGTCCTGAAATGCTAGAGGAGTTAAATGTTGGTATAAAAGTTGATTCAAAGGAAGACTTAAATCTTATAATAGAAGATTTAGAAAGTTAGAAAGAGTTAAGTAAGCTCTTTCTTTTTTGTATATTTCCTTGACTATTATGTAAAACTATGATACAATACCTATACAAATATTATATTAAAAGGAGGAAATTTCCATGAATTTGA
>CANPWO010000071.1 GCA_947584535.1 uncultured Clostridia bacterium | reverse complement strand
AAATAAAATAACTGTTATAGAAATAATAAAATTTTATCAATAGTAAATCTAAAAACATCTAAAAAATATCTAAAAAAATTCTATAAAAAGTGTCATATTTATATTTGTTTATTTTTAAATATTTTTGATAAATTATCTTTCAAAACACTTGAAATAGAAGTAGTTTAACCAATTTTAATTAACAATATTTAATGTTAAATATCAAGTAAACTGGAAAACTGAAAATCCTCGTGTCAGTGGTTCGATTCCACTTGAAGCCACCAAGACGAGTTTTTGTCGAACTCTTTATAAGTCTTGATGTAACTTGGGTTACAAGACTATAAAAATTTGATAAACACAAAAACTTCAAACCGTTTCAAAAAGAAACGGTCTCTTTTTGACCGAAAATATTGAAAAAAGGAGGTTTTTGTGGTATTATGTTACAAATAATTAAAAAACAAATCAATATGAGTAAAGAATTACTCTCTAAAATTGAATGGACTTGCAAAATGAAACAGGTGTATTTGTCAAGTGAAAATTGGTCCAAGTTATATTTGAAAAAGTGGACCATTTTTCAATTAGAACTTTCTAATTTTTTGGACCACTTTTAATATATCAAAAACATTGTAATAAATAACAAAGTGATAACAGATACTAATATTATTAATGCAATAAATAAAAAATATGATTTAGAAGTACCAGATGAATTAAAAGGAAAGATATTTTAAAGAAAGGGATAAGAAATGACTTATGAAACAAAACAAGCCTATTCAGAAGTATGTAGAGTTTTAGAAAATATGCCAAACGAATATGTGAGCAAAGTTCCTAAAAAGATAATCGAATTATTTAAAACGGAAAGGCTTGCAAATTATGAACCAAATATTAGTAAGTTGAATCCATTAGATAAAAATAATTTGAGTAAAAAGGCAATAGTTATTATTGCTATGCTTAATTATCAATATTGGTGTCCAAATAAAAAAGTAAAAGACGAATTATATAAACAATATTTATCTAATAATGATAAATATCAAAAAGAAATAGAAGAAAAATATTCTGTTGATAATTTATTTAAAAACAAAACAAATGTAACACAAATCGAACAAAAAGAGGAAAGTGTTGCAATGGTCGAATATAAAGAATCTATTTTTAGAAGAATTATAAATAAAATTAAAGAAATATTTCATAGATAATAAATACCAAATTTGCCACCAATGGTGGTGGCAAATTGTGTAAGTATAAAAAAATTACTTGACTTTTACAAACAAATGTTTTATAATCATACCAAAACCAAGACAAAATAAAAAATGGAGATGATATTAGTGAAAGAGATAAATAAAAATAATAAATCATTTGAAAATATTAAACATATTGATGAAAATGGTGTTGAATTTTGGTATGCTAGAGAACTTATGCCTGTTTTACAATATTCGAATTGGCAGAATTTTGAAAAGATAATTCATAAAGCAATGGTTTCTTGTGAGAATAGTAATATTAATGTAATAGACCATTTTACTGATATCAATAAAATGGTTCAAATTGGTTCGGGAGCTTATAGAGAGCAAATTGATTATGAGTTAACTCGTTATGCATGTTATTTAATAGCGCAAAATGGAGATACAAGAAAAAAAGTTATTGCTCTTGCTCAAACATATTTTGCAGTTCAAACTAGAAAACAAGAAATTAGAGAAAAAGAGTATACTTCATTAACAGAAGATGAAAAGAGATTTTACCAAAGAAACTTAACGAAGAAAGGCAATTATTCACTTAATCAAACAGCTAGAAATGCAGGAGTTAAAAATTTTGATAAATTTCATAATTATGGATATAAAGGTTTATATAAGGAGCACTACCAACAAGGACAATTATTGGTATATGCTCCATTACTTTAAAATAGTATAGATTAAGCTGTTTTTATTTTTTAATACTTTCCTGAAAAGCATTTTCTAGTTCATATTCATTTAGTGGAATGTTTATAATTCCAATCCCATTATAGTAAATGTCTATTTGCTGAGTTGGCTTACCATTTACCTTTTCTGATTGATATACATATATTTTAGAAATCAATTCATTTATAATTTCTGGTGTAAGTTCTGAAATTTCAGTGTATTGTTTTACTTTGCTAACAAAAGATGTTAAATCTAGTTGTTGCTGTTTAGTTGTATCGAGCTTATTATCTAATTCTTTAACTTTAATTTTAAGTTCTTTTTGTTCTTTTTCATAACTTAATGATAGAGTATTAAATCTTTCATCTGTAATTTTGCCAGAAATATTATCTTCGTAAATATGCTGTATCAAGTTATCTATATCTTTTATTCTTTTTTCATATTGTGATAATAATTTTTTGTTTATGCTATCTATTTTTTTCTGTTCTTCAAGTGAAGTCTCAAGTTTTTGTTTTATGAATAAATCTTCATAAGAACGGATATAAGATAGGACTTGTTTAATATTTTCTAAAACCAATTCTTTTAAGATATGTTCTCTAATAGTATGACTTGTACATGATTTAGAAGAAGTATTTTTATATTTTGAACATCTATAAAAATGTTTGTTTTCTGTATAACTTCTTGAAGTACAATAATATAATTTTGAGCCACAATCTTTACAGAATAAATGTCCTGAAAATATATTTGTTTTACCAATCTTAGTAGGGCGTTGTCTATTTTCTCGAATGCGTTGTACTGTCTCCCAAGTTTCTTTGTCAATAATAGGTTCATGTGTATTTTTAAATATCTTCCATTGTTCTTTTGGAAAATAAATTTTACTTTTATCTTTAAAAGATTTAGTTGTGCCTTTAAAATTTACTGTATCTCCAATATATTCTTGTCTGAATAAGATGTCATATATAGACCTATCTTGCCAACAATATTTGACTTCAGATATGTGATAATTGCATAAGCCATGGATTGCTTTATATTCTTTTGGAGTTGGAACTTTTTCTTTTTTTAATATATTGCATATTTGATGAGTTCCATATCCTTGAATACATAAATCATATATTTTTCTTACTATTTCTGCAGCTGGCTCATCTATAATCCATTTAGTTTTATCTAAAGGATCTTTTTTATAACCATAAGGAACATTGATAGTTAAAGGAATACCTGAATTACCTTTATTTTTAAATACTGCTCGAACCTTTTGACTTGTGTTTTTAGCATGCATTTCATTAAACCAATCTTGTATTGGAAGAAAATCATTTAGCCCTTTATCAGTATCAATATTATCCATTATAGCAATATATCTAATACCGAAGTCTAACAAAATCTTCTTCTAATAATTGACCTACTATAAGCCTATTTCTTCCAAGTCTTGAATGGTCTTTTACTATTATTGTTCCAATTTGTTCGCTTTCTGCAAGTTCCATCATTTCCATAAATGCAGGTCTTGTAAAACTTGTACCAGAATAACCATCATCTACAAAGAATTTAGTATTTATAAAATGATTATCTTTAGCATATTTACTTAAAATTGATTTTTGATTTTTTATACTGTTGCTTTCTCCTGCCAATTCATCATCTTTTGATAAACGGCAATACAAAGCAGTTATTTTTTCGTTATTTGACTGTCCCATAACAACTCCTTTCCTTTAGACAGCCGAATAAGATATAAAATGTTACAAAGTTTTAATTTGTAGTGTTCACATAATACCATATTCGCTTTAATACTTCAAGTGATTCTTGAGATTTTTTTGTTAGTCTAAAAAATTTATTTAAAATACTTTCTTCAGCATTTTCATTAAAATGAGTATTTACTTTGTATAGTGTGTCATTTATTTCTTTTTCAAAGTTCAACTTGTTTTCAATTGCAATATTATCTCTAAAATATTGTAATCTTTCTTCTTTTGTCAATTTACTTAATTTTTTATAAATTTCAACCTTAAGGTCTTGCAAAAATTCATATTCTTCATTAGTTAGTTCAATTTTATATATTTTTTCATTATCTTGCATCTCTATCAGCCCTCCTTTTCTTGTATTTAGGAGAGTTCTTTAATTTTTGCTTTTCAAGTTTTTCTCTTTCTTTTGCCTCTTGAACTGCTTTCTTTTCAGCTTGTATTTTTTCTTGTTCAATTCTTTGTTTTTCCAATTGCTCTTGTTTTTCTTTATCAAATAGTTCTTTAAAGAAGTCAAAAACTTTTTGTGGAGCAAGTTTTATAGCATGGAAGTAATCTTTGGTTTTTTCTACTATTTCATCATATAATGATTTCCATTTGTCTACTGCATTTCTTAGATTATCAATTCTGTTATTAAGTTCATATATTTCTTTATCTGCTACAATTCCTTTTTTAGCATAACCAGTTAATGTTTCGTAATCTTCTTTATTTAATTCAATCTTTTTAGTAAATTTCTTCTCTTTGCCTAAATTAGAAATATCTTGAATTTGCTTGTCATATTTCATATATTCATTATAAGAATTTTCCTTTTCTTCAACTTTATTAGTAATGCTTTCTAATCTTGCAGTATCTTTTTTTATTTTAAATTGTAAGTCATCTAAATGTTCTTGATTACTTCCTTTTACACCTCTTATAAAATCTCTAAAACCACAATCACTCATATATTGATAAAATCTATCTTGTAATAAACTGTATGATTTTAGTAAAATTGCTTTTCATTTTTCATTGTATAGTGGATTTCCTTGTAAGTCAGTTGCCTGTTCTGATTTCCATTTATTACTATGACTTATTTGATTGATTACTTCTTTTGTAGTTCCAATTAAAGATTTATCCTTACATTTCTTAGTCCATTTTATTTCTTTTCTTACAACAGGAAGTGCTATAACGTGTAAATGATAATGATATATAGGTTTTCCATATTCTTCTGTTAAAGCTGTATTTAATTCATCTGCATGCATAACTGCTGATATTATATTTTCAGAACCCATTTCTTTTTCAGCAAAGTGAAATGCTTTTTCGTAAAATTCTTTTGCAAATTCATAACCACCGTGTTTTTCAAAATAGTCAGAGTTAATATCAAATATAAGTTCATCAAAAAGTTTAGCATTATCTCTTAAACCTCTTAATGAAACTTGTTTACTATCGATTAGTTCTTTTAATTTTTCATTGTAGGTAGTTTCACATCTTTTGTAATGTATATTGTTAGGTGTTTGAGTTAAATCTACATTCATATTAGAATATGATTTATTTTTTCTTTCGTTGTGTCTTTCAGCTTTTGTTATACTTGTTTTAGTATAAGTTTCTACTCTTGCTACTGAATAATTTGTTTTGTTCTTGCCCAATAT
>CANPWO010000070.1 GCA_947584535.1 uncultured Clostridia bacterium | reverse complement strand
TGTTGATAATTCTGTGGACAAGTTGTATTTTTTATCCACAGAATATTTGTTTTGTGTGGATAAAAAATTTATTTTATATTTATACACAGTTTGTCCACATGGATATCCACAGTTAATTGTGGATAAATTTTTAGTAGTAATTATTTTGAAATAATATTGTAATATTTTTGTAATAATCACTTCTAATCCGCTATAGATAAAGCTTTTTTAATATCATCTATTAAATCTTTTGTTTCTGAATTTTTATCATATTCATCTTTAATCTTACTATATGCATGTAATACAGTTGAATGATCTCTTCCACCGAAATCTTTTCCAATAGCTGGAAATGACATATTAGCCATTTCTCTACAAATATACATAGCTATTTGTCTTGGATATGCTACACTATTTGATCTTTTATCACTAACCATATCAGATACCTTTATATTAAAAAATTTACTTACTACTTGCATAATTAATTTACTAGTTAAAACTTTAGTGTTTTTTACAAGTACAGATTCAATTATATTATCAACAACTGAATCAGTTAATTCATTATTTGTAAATGATGTATATAATACTAATTTATTAAATACTCCTTCTAGTTCTCTTATATTTGATTTTACAGTTGTTGCAACTTTTACTAATATATCATCATTTATTATATATCTTTCTTGTTCAGCTTTTTTTCTAAGTATTGCAAGTCTTGTTTCATAATCAGGTGTTTGAATATCAACTGAAAGACCCATTTCAAATCTTGTTTTTAATCTATCTTCAAGTAATGCAATTTCTTTAGGTGGTTTTTCTGATGTAAGAACTATTTGTTTTCCACTTTCAAATAATGTATTAAATGTATGGAAAAATTCTTCTTGACATTTATCTTTACCAGCTAAAAATTGAATATCATCTATAAGTAATAAATCTATATTTCTATATTTTTTTCTAAAAGATTCATTTTGATTATTCATAATAGCTGATATAACTTCATTTGCAAATAATTCACCTGTACAATATATTATTTTTGTACTAGGATTATCATTATACATTGCATTTCCAATAGCTTGCATTAGATGTGTTTTTCCAAGTCCTACTCCCCCATATATAAATAAAGGGTTATATTTTTCACCTGGATTTTCATAAACAGCTTTTGCTGCTGCATGTGCAAATCTATTATTTGATCCAATTATAAAATTTTCAAAAGTATATTTTGGATTTAATCCTGCTTCTTCATTAGTTTTTTGTTGAACTTTATTATTTTCTTGTTCATTTTCTTCTTTTGTGGTTTGACTAACAATATTATTATCAAATTCATTATTATCTTCTATTTTTTCATCATTGTTAGAATCTGGAATTATTTCTTTAGCTTCAAATGTTATGTTATAATTTTTTTTTGTTAAAAAAGTTAATGTATTTTGTATTAAGTCTAAATATCTTTTTTTACAAATATCGATATGATAATTTGATGGTGATAAAAAGCATAATGTATTGTTATCCACAACTCTTGGAATCATAACATCAACATATGTTTTGTAACCAACTGGAGATATCTCTTCTTTCAGTATTTCTAAGGCTTGAGACCATATTTCCATAAAATTTTCTTCCATTACAACCACCTTTCTTAAACATATGTTTTACACAAGTTATCCACAGACTTATCCACATGTGTTGATAACTTTTCGACAAAATAGTAAAATCAAAAAATAAATTTTACATAAATTTTGTGGATTGCTGTGAAATATGTGAAAAATAAATAAAAAATTGTTAAAATAAATATATCATGAATTACTAGAAATTTCAATAGTTTGAAAATTTTTTTATATAAAAATGATTAAAATAATTTTAATATTTTTTTGTTTTTAAAAATTTATTTACAAAATGAATTGACAAATAAAAAAAAATAATGTATAATATATTTACTTTGATTTATAGAAAAAGTAATAGTTAAGAATTTGTCAATAGACATAAATATAATATTTACAATTAGGGGGTGTAGCAATTGAAAAGAACATATCAACCAAAAAAGATACAAACTCAAAAAGTTCATGGTTTTAGAAAAAGAATGAGTAGTGCATCTGGGCGTGATGTTTTAAAACGTAGAAGAGCTAAAGGAAGAAAAGTTATAAGTGCTTAGGACTACTTTTAAGAGTGGGTATGTTTTTCATATCCACTTTTAACGTATTTAAGGTGAAATAATGAAAAATACATATAGTATAAAAAAAAATAAAGTATTAAAATATATATTAAAAAAAGGTATATATAATACACAAAATTATATTGTTGTACATTATACAAAGAATGATATTAATTCAAATTATAATAATTTTGCTGTATGTGTTTCAAAAAAAAATGGAAATAGTGTACAAAGAAATAAACTTAAAAGATGGGCAAGAGAAGTATATAAAAATGAAGAAGATAAACTAAAAAAAGGATATAATATTATAATTTTGTATAAAAAAACAACAATAATAGATAATTTAAATTTTAATGATATAAAAAATGATATTATAAATTGTTTTAAGGAGCTTAAATTATATGAATAAAATATTAAAATTTATTAAATATATTATAAGAATTCCTGCAAAATTAGAAATTAGTTTAATAAAGTTTTATCAAAAAAATATTTCTATTCATCTTGGAAAAAGATGTATATTTTATCCTACATGTTCTGAATATACTAAACAAGCAGTTGACAAATATGGTATAATTAAAGGTAACATATTAGGACTAAAAAGAATATTAAAATGTAATCCATTTTCACATGGAGGAGTAGATTACTTAAAATGAAAGGAAGAAACTAGATGATAGCAGCAATAGCAAGTTTTTTTGGTCTAATTATTAGACTTATATATCAATTAGTAAATAATAATTATTTTTTATCAATACTTATATTTACATTTTTAACTAAATTAATACTTTTTCCACTTACATGGATGCAAATAAAATCTACACAAAAAATACAAGATATTGCTCCATTAGATAAAAAAATAAGAGATAAATATAAAAATGATAAAAATAAACAAGCAGAAGAACTTAGTAAATTATATGCAGAAAATAAAATTAATCCAATGGGAGGATGTTTACCATTACTTATACAAATTCCTATTATTCTAGGAATGTTTGCTATTGTAAGACAACCTCTTACATATATAGTTCAAACACCACCAGAGGAAATTAAGACATATACACAAGAATTATTAAATAAAGAAAATGTAACAGAAGCAGAAATGAATAGTAATGAGTTAGTAATAGCTAAAGAAAAAAGTTTAATAGATATGGACGTTGCACTTGGAATTAATTTAGGTGATGTACCAGCAAATATTATGAATAAAGATGTAAATAAAAAACCTAATCCTGTTTCAATTGTAATACCAGTACTTACAGTGATATTCTCAATAATTTTAAATAAAATAACTCAAAAAAGTTCAAATATGTCTGAAGAACAAATAGAAATGCAAAAGTCAATGAATTTTACTATGCCATTATTATCAGGTTTTATCGCATTTTCAATGCCTCTTGCACTTGGTATTTATTGGTTATTTGGTAATATTCTTTCTATAATACAACAATTAATTATTGCAAAAATAATTAAAAAAGATTCATCAAAAGAAGTATTGGCTTTAAATAAAGGAGGAAAATAAAATGAAAAAAACTACTGAACAAGTTGCTAAAACTGTTGAAGAAGCAATTAGAAAAGGATTAGAGGAATTAAAAGTTTCAAGAGATGACGTTAATATAGAAGTACTTGAAGAACCAACTTCTGGAGGAGTTCTTGGAATACTTTCTGCTAAACTTGCAAAAGTTAGACTTACAGTCGATAAAAAAATTAGTGATGTGCAAGCTGAAAAGACAAAGTCAAAAATTGATGAAATATTAAAAAATATTTTTTCTATAACTGGAGAAAGTGACTTAAATTATACAATTACAAAAAAAGATAATCAAATGTTATTAGAAATTAATGGGGATAAAGTTTCCCATTTAATAGGTTATAAAGGAAAAACTATTGAATCTTTGCAATCATTATTAAATGCAATGCTTCAAAGAGAAGATGAAGAATATGCTAAAATTTTTGTTGAGGTTAATGGATATAAAAAACAAAAAGAAGAAAAGTTAAAGAAACTTGCAAATAAAATGGCAGATAATGTTATTCGTTTTAGAAAATCTATTAGACTTGAACCAATGTCAGCATATGAAAGACTAATTATACATACAGAACTTGCAAAAAGAAATGATGTAGAAACTGAAAGTTATGGTGAAGAACCAAGAAGAAGAGTTGTAATAAAGAAAAAATATTAGAAAATATTAGGAGATATTTTATGAATAAACCAATGAAAAGATTTACAAATGGAGTATTAAATTATAAGGTAAAAAACATTAATACTTCAAATAATATTAATAATTTAAAATATAATACTAGTTTTAGTATGCAAGAACAAATAGAAAAAAAATCAAGAGAAAAAGAGATAAAAGATAGTCGTCTTGATAAAAAGGAAGAAACAGATCAAAAAACAAAAAGAGATTTAGATATTGATTTAAAAAAAGAAAACGCTAAAGATTTGTTAAATATTCAAAAAACTAGTAATAAAAAGGGAAGTAATCTTGATAATTATAGTTTAGAATATAAAAATAAACATCAATTAAGATACTATAGTAGAAAAGAGCAAGATAGTAATACTACACCTGAAGGTTTTAAAATTGATGATGTTTTTAGGGATATATAATTTTTATTCTGAGGTAGATATTATGGGTAGATTAGAGAGAACTTCTAAAAAGAGAAATTTAGAATTTGGTAAATATGGTCCAGAAGGACTTATAAATGGTGGAGAATTAAGAAGTAGAAATATTAGAGAGAAATTAATTGACGAAGCTGATGAAATAAATAACTTATTGAGTAAAATTGATTTAACAGATATAGATTTAGATATTATAAAAAGCAAAATTGATTATATAGAAGATTTATCCAAAAATCATGATAAATGTGATAAATTAAGAAATATTATTAATGGATTAGGAGAATTATCAGAAAAAGAATCAAGATATATTATAGAAAAATTAGATAGTAAAATTGAACAACTTGTTAATCAATTAAAATTAAAAGATAAATCTAAAGAAGAGGATATTAATTTTGATGATTGTGTAAAAGATAATGATAATAAATTTTTAGAAGAATTACAAAGTAGCGTAAAATCAGAAGAAGATATTGATTATTTTGATGATTGCGGTATAGAGGATAATAAAGAGAAAAGTAATAAGGGCAAAGATAAATTTAATGATAATAAAACAATATAATAAGTCAGCTTAATGCTGACTTTTATATAGGAAAGGAAATAAGTTTATGTCAACA
>CANPWO010000069.1 GCA_947584535.1 uncultured Clostridia bacterium | reverse complement strand
TAGTCGTCTGTAAAAAAATGCAGGCGACTATTAAAATGTGCATTTTTAGGCACTAGTTTTGTCGAATATATTAAATAAGGCAATTTATACTTTACAAATGTAAATTATGTATGTATAATTTGAATTACGTTCTTTTATTATTATTTTTTTCTATACATTTTTTCAAAATATTTTTTTCTAAGTTTCAAAATTTTTTAATTTCACTAATAATTTAATAAAATTCATTTAAGTGTTAATAAAAACACAAATAGTATTGATTTTTCATTTCATAAAATGTATAATAAAAGGAGGATGATAAATGTCAAAAGAGGTACAAATAAATAAAGAATTAAAAGTAAAAAATGATATAGTATTTAAAGAGCTATTTTCAAAAGAAGGAAACCAGGAGTTTTTAATTGATTTTCTATCAAATTTGTTAAAAATAAAGATAAATAGGATAGAAATATATAAGGAAAATGAATTAAAAAAACATAATATATATGAAAAATCAGAAAGGATAGATTTAAGGGTAAATATAAACGAAGATAAAATAATAGATATAGAAATACAATTAAAAGATAACAAGAATATAATAGAAAGAACAACAAAATATGCAAGTGATATAATGTCAAAGCAGTTAAAGAGGGGAGATGATTACAAAAAGATAAAACAAGTAATAGTAATAACAATAGCAGATTATATTATATGGCCAGAGTATAAAGGGTATATACATAAAAGTATGATGGTATTAGAAGACCATAGGGATTATGAATTAAATAAATACATAAGGTATTATTATATAGAACTACCAAAGTTTAGAAAAAGGGAAGAAAAGAATTATGAAGATAAAGTAGAACAATGGTTAACGTTTATAGATGATGAAAGTAAAGAGGAGGTAGAGAAAGTAATGAAAAAGAATGAATTAATAAAAAAAGCGAAGGTAGAGTTTAAATATTATACAGGAGACGAAGAAGTACAAAGAATGAGAGAAATAGAGGAAAGAAACTATAGAGATAAAATATCAGAGCTAGCATATGAAAGAGATGAAGGCAAAAAAGAGGGCAAGAAAGAAGGAAAAATAATAGGTATGGAATTAGGAATAAAAAAAGTAGCAAAAATGATGTTAAAAAATGGAGTAAATATAAATATGATATGTAAATATACGAATTTATCAAAAGAGGAAGTGTCAAAAATAAAGATATAAACATTCTATTAAAAAATACCCCTTTTTGTAAAATTATGTTGTCATAAATTGCATTATAAAACACTGTATGATATAATGTGAACACAAAAAATATAAATCACTAAGTTAATACAAGGAGGTAAATTAAAATGCATCAGGAAGATATTATAATATTAACTAAAAAAGAAAAATTTAAACGGAATATATGCCTTTTTATCATTATATTGATAAGTTTTATACCAAGTATAATTTTTTCTACTTATAGTTTTAGTAAAATAAAAAGTCCTGATAAAAGTGACTTTGAATATGCTAAAACTATATGGAATGAAGGACTAGAAAATGTAACATTTAAAAAATTGTATATTGATGTTTCTGATTCAAGTAATGGGATTCAAATATATAATGGATTTTCTAAATTAGCAGATACGGATTCTTATTTAAATATTACATTGGAAAACGGTGATTCACTTAGATTTAAAGGAAATAAAGTTGAAGTATTATCTAGATTTATCTTAGGAGGAAATACAGTATTTTATAAAATGGACTTCTCTAAAGAAGAAATACCTATTTCAAAAACAATTATGCCATTAATATTTGAAATTATTATATGGTTTATAACTGTTTTTTTAGGGCTTTCAGTTATAACTTTAATAATAATTTTAGTATTGGGTTTTATATTTAAATTATTAAAAGATAATATTAGTGCAAGAAAAAAATATTAAAATGATAAAAAAATATAGCTTGAAATTTTAAGCTATATTTTTTTATTCATAATTAAAAATAAAATTAATATAAATGTAATAAAAGAAAGAGAGTGATTTATATGGTAAAAATAAAAAACTATATGTTTAGTTTACTTATTACATTTTTGATTTCAATTGTTCTTTTAGGTTTGTCTGCTACTATTTTTGCATATACTAACATAAATGATAATTATTTACAAACTTTTGTATTTGGAATAATTATGATTTCAGTTTTAGTTGGCGCAACTATACTTGCAAAGAAAGTAAAAGAAAAAGGTTTGCTTATTGGAGGAATATTTGGATTTGTATATGTATTGATTATTTTTGCGATTACTTCTATTGCGTATACTAGTTTTGTTTTCTCTAATACACTTTTGTTATACTTAGCAATTAGTGTAGTTGCAGGAGTAATAGGTGGAATAATTGGTGTAAATATTTAAAAAAACGGTGGGATAATGTTAAAGAATATATTTATTAAAATTAAGGATAAAATATTAGAATTTGATAATTTTTTAATGAATAATAAAAAAGCTAAAAGAGTTATATTAGGACTTTTTTGCATTTTTGTACTTATATTTGCCTACTTTTTGCTAAATTATAGTGAACTAGTCGCTGTTTACAAACTTGAAAAAGAAGTATCAGATAAAGTAAAAGATATGAAAATTGCATTAGGTGGAGAAGCAGTTGGAATAAAATTACTTGCTACTGGTGTTTTAGTAATAGAATTAGATAGAACAGATACTTCACTTCAAATTGGGGATGTTATTTTAAGTGCAAATGATATTAAAGTACAGTCAGATAGTGAACTACAAAAAGTAGTAAAAGATTCAAATGGAAAAGAGATTACATTGAAAGTTAGCAGAAATAAGGAAGAATTTGATACAAAAATAACTCCAATACAAGATAGTATAAGTAAAGAATATAGACTAGGGCTTTGGGTTAAGGATAGTAGTGCAGGTGTAGGTACAATTACATTTTATGATTTAAACAGCAATAAATTTGCTGCACTTGGACATGGAGTTACTGAAACAAAAGAAAATTATGTTTTACCAATTGATGTAGGTGGAATTACAAGTACAACAATCTACTCAGTTAAAAAAGGTATACCAAGAGTTCCAGGTGAACTTAAAGGCTCTATAACAAATAACATACTTGGAGAAATTAATGGAAATACAGATAAGGGAATATATGGTAAAGTTTTAGATGAAAAACTACTTGAAGGTAAAAAAGAAATTGAAATATTGCCTAAAAGCAAAATTAAAGAAGGAAAAGCAAGTATTATCTGCACTTTAGATGATAATACTAAAAAGGAGTATGAAGTAAATATTGAGAAAGTGTTACTTACCTCAAGTGGCAACAAAAATATGATAATTAAAATAACTGATAAAGAATTACTTGAAAAAACTGGTGGGATAGTTCAAGGTATGAGCGGATCTCCAATAATACAAGACGGTAAACTAATTGGTAGTGTTACACATGTATTTTTAAATGACTGTACACGAGGCTATGGAGTATTTATAGAAAATATGATAGAAGACATGAGCTTAAGTAATGAATAGTGATTAAATAATAGAGTTAACTAATATTAATTTAGTTAATTTTATTATTTAACTGTATAGGACAAGTTTGTTTTTTAAATTAAAACGTGTTAATATATATGTAGTAAAAATAGTATTAAAGTACGTTATACAAAAGGAGGAACAAAATAATGGATAAATTAATAGATTTTTTAATAGAAGCAAAAAAACAAACCTATGCTAATTTAAATAAAGAGAAAGAAAAGTCAACAAGAGTAGGCTCAATTGATTATAACTATAAAAAAGGTGATATGGTATATCATGACACATATTTTGGTAATTTTAAATTTATAGGAGAAGAAGTAGTATATGTAGAAAACAATATAGTTAAGTGGGGAATGAACTATTATGGAGTTACTTTTGATGAACATTTAAGTGAGGAAATTTTTAATAATGTTTTAAGACCAGCCTTAATGAAAGTAGGAGAAGATAGTAGTGTCCTTTCTGTTAGAGGTCCAAGTAGATTTGAAAAGAACGGATATGTTTATACATTTAAATCAAATGGTAGTATTGAAAGTTTTGAAGGAATAGAAGAAATATATAAGGAAGGCAGGTTAATTTACAAACTTTTTTGTAATGGTGGAGTTATTAAGTAATTATATATGTAAATAGTTTAAAAAAACATAAAAGTATGATATAATTATATTATTAAGTGAGTAAACATAAAATATAATTAAAAAATGAATGGAGGAAATTCTTATGAGATTACTTGGCAATATATTATGGTTTCTTTTTGGTGGGCTAATAAATGGAATTTCTTGGTTTTTTGCAGGTATCATATGGTGTATTACTTTAATTGGAATTCCTTATGGTAGACAGTGCTTTAAGTTTGCTGTACTTTCATTTGCACCATTTGGTAAAGAAATTCAGTATGGTGGAGGAGTACCATCAGTACTTGCAAATGTAATTTGGATACTTTTCTTTGGTATACCAATGACTATAGGAAATTTCTTTTTAGGTTGCATGTGGTTTGTAACAATTATAGGGATACCATTTGGACTTCAATGTTTTAAATTTGCTAAGCTATCACTTGCTCCATTTGGTGCAACAATTGTTGATAGTGATATAGTAAATTAAATTGCAAATAGTTAGTCTAAGAGAGGGTAATAATATTTTATTACTCTCTAAATTTTTTTAGAAATATTTAATAAAAGTATTGACAAATGCATATAAAATTAATATAATAGTTATTAGTTGATGCGGGTGTAGTTCAATGGTAGAATTCCAGCCTTCCAAGCTGGCTGTGTGGGTCCGATTCCCATCACCCGCTCCAATAAAGAATCTGTTCGAGCTTTTATAGAACAGATAGATATAAAATCAATCAGAATTAAACTGGTTGATTTTTTTTGTTTGCAAAAAATCATCCTAAATATATAATGAAAGGATGGTGTTTAATATGAAGATAATTAAGCAATAACTACAATTTGAAGAAAGTCTAAAGTAAAGGCTTGAATTTATATGTGAGTTTTCAAAAGTTAATCCTACTTTTATAAATGATAGTATTAGAAAAATTGAAAAGACTAATATTTCGTATATTGAACCTCATAGGGTAATAATTAGAAACATTACTTTTTTAGTATTTAATTATTCAAATGATGTTTATGTATCTAATTTATTTAAAAAGATAAAATTATCAGAACTAAAAGAATATCTAAAAAACATATAAAAAAGTAAAAATTTTACATTTCTTAAAATAGTGATATAATATGCCTAATAAATTATATATAGTTGCTCGTTAATACGGAAGTAATTTGAATATGTAAACGACAGAGCAGAATAAAGTTAATAGTTTAAAGAATTTTATAGAAAATGAAATTTTGTATACTTGTCAATGATGTGAAACAAAATATTTAAAAATAATAATTCAACTAAAAAATTGAATAAAAAGCAATTA
>CANPWO010000068.1 GCA_947584535.1 uncultured Clostridia bacterium | reverse complement strand
ATTCATTTGAATATTTTGACATAAAAGTGAACCCTCCTTATTAAACTTTTTGTCTAATAATTTGGGTTCACTTCAAACCTGTAGGTGTTATTTTTTACATACTACTCTTCCCTTTATTCCAACAACTGTTACATTATCTTCAACGTCATTTAAAACTACGCTATTTGCACCGATTTTTACATTATTACCTACTGTAATATTACCAAGAACTTTACTTCCTGCTCCAATTAAAACATTATTTTTTATAGTTGGATGTCTTTTTATACTTTCTTTTCCGGTTCCTCCAAGAGTTACTTGATGATATATTGTACAGTTATCACCGATAATTGCAGTTTCGCCTATTACAATTCCCATTCCATGATCTATAAATAATCTTTTTCCTATGGTAGCACCTGGATGAATTTCAATTCCAGTAAAAAATCGTGCAAGTTGTGATATAAGTCTTGCTAAAAAGTAAAAATGTATTTTATATAAAAAATGTGTTATTTTATGAATTACTAAACAGTGAAATCCTGGATATAATAAAATTACAGAAAGAATATTAGTTGCTGCAGGATCTTTTTCCATAATATTTTTAGCATCAAGGTATAACTCCTTAAATCCAAGAAAAAAAGATTTCATATATTAAACCTCCACAAAAAATAGTACCTTTTGTATATAGTTTATTAAATGAAATCTTTATATGTTACTTGTTAATTATTTATCCTTTTTATTGAAATAGCTTTTTTAGTATTATCGTCAAATTCAACTATTATTGCATTAAATATGGCTTTGTTACTACTACACTCATATTTTATAAATTTCTCAGTTAAAAATCTTTCTATTGCTATTTCTTTTTTTAGACCAAGAACGCTATCACTTGGACCTACCATTCCAACATCAGTTATATATGCCATACCAGTATCAAAAATCATCTCATCTGCAGTTTGTACATGAGTATGTGTACCAAAAAAGCAGTTTATTTTATCTTTTAAATATTGTGCAAGTGCTATCTTTTCTGCAGTTGCTTCTGCATGAAAATCTAGTATTTTAAAATCAACATTTTCATTATCTAATTGCTCTATTACTTTTATTGCCTCAGTAAAAGGATTAGTCGCATTAGCTGTAAAGTTATCGCCCATTTCAGCTCTACCAACTAAATTAAAGACGCCAACTTTAACATTATTTTTTTCTACTATAACATAATTATTTCCTGTTAAATTAGTAATATTTGCGGGAAGTAATAATCTTGGAAGTGTTATATATACATTTGCCATATCTTTCCTGTAGTATAGATGGTTCCCCATAGTTACAAAATCAGCACCATATGAAATTATTTCATCATATTCTTTTGTTTTAATTCCTTTACCTCCAGCTGAATTTTCTCCATTAACAACACAAAAATCTATATTTTCATTTTTTAGTAAAAGCGGAAGTTCCTCCTTTAATCTATCAAGTCCTGGTCTTCCAACAATATCTCCAATTACTAGTAATCTCAACTAAACTCACCTTCTATTGAGATATTATATAATAAAAAATATTTAAAAGCAATATATCTTAAACACTTTGCCTTAATTCATTTCCGTTTTACACATCTGCCTCCCATTTTATCAATGAGTATGCCATCTTTGTAAACACTTACTATCTCACAATTATTGCTACATCCTTTACATTCTCTTCCTATAGTTTTAAATTCTATATTTTGAATATCAAAGTTAAAGTCAAGTCTACCACCGTTTTTATTTACATTTTTAGATAGAATAGCAACTCCTAAAGCTCCCATAAGATGTGACGAACTATCTACATATACTTCTTTATTTAACGCTTTTTTAAATGCTTCAACTACACCAATATTTTTACTTACTCCACCTTGAAATACAACTCTATCTTCTATTTTTTTACCTTTAGCAAGATTATTTAAGTAATTACTTACTACACTATTACAAATACCTGCTATTAAATCCTCCTTTTTATGTCCTATTTGTGCTTTGTGTACTAAATCTGATTCTGCAAATACAGTACATCTTGCAGCAATTTTGGAAGGATTTTTTGAGCTTAGTGCAATAGCACCTAAATCCTCTATTTTAACTCCTAAACGCTTTGCTTGTGATGATAGAAAAGCGCCTGTTCCTGCTGCACATAATGTGTTCATCGCATAATCAACTACAACCCCGTCTTTAAGTATAATGAGCTTTGAATCTTGCCCACCTATTTCAAGTATTGTTCTAACATCAGGAAAAACAGATAATGTACCTATTGCATGAGCTGTAATTTCGTTTTTTACAACTGTTGCATTAAGGATACTACCTATTAAATTCCTTGCTGAGCCTGTAGTACCAATTCCGTATATATCACAGTTTATTTTCTTGCTATCAAGTATTTCTTTTAACTCTTTTATTACCTTTTTTGTAGCATTTATTGGACTTCCCTCAGTCCATAAATATTTACTTGCAATAATATTATTTTCATTATCTATAACAACTGCTTTTGTAGATATAGAACCTATATCTACTCCAATGTAATATTTATTCATAAAATAACCTTCTCCTTTTTAATTTTGAAATTCATAATCATCTTTTTTATATGGTAATGTATTTGTTTCTTTGGCTTGTTTAACTGAAGTTAATGTAGTAACATTATTTTGCTTTTCTCTTTTCATTACTAACATATCATAGAATGCTTCAAGTCTTGTTTTTATTCCTGTCATAGAAGTTTGCCCATCAAATGTTAAATACATAATTGGTACATTTTTTTCGTCTGATATTTTTTGTAGTATAGGCATTGCATTAACTTCAGGTGTGCAACCAAATGGTTTTATATGTATTATTCCATCATAGCCTTTATCAATTAACTCAAGTGTATGTGCTACACTTTCTGTTCCATCTGCTCCTAATGCATATTTTATATATTTATTTGCGTATTTTATATGTTTCTTAATTTTCCATTTTTTTATAAATAGCAAATATGTTACAGTTGTATATCTTTTTACACTTACACCTAAAGAGGCTAATTCCTTTTCTAAAAAGAATGTTGAATATGGTTCCATTGAAGTATATAACTCTCCAACAATTCCAACTTTAATTATATCTTTAGTATTACTTTTAATTAACACATTTTTTAATTTAGTATATGTGTTTTTCTTTAGTAAATTTAGCTTAGTTAAATTAGTTACCTTCATTATTTCATCTAAGAACTCTTTATGAATTTTATCAAATGAGCCTTTTTTTACTTCATACATATAATTATCACGAATATATGTTTCAACATTATCTAAAACTCTAATAGCATCTATTGCAAGTAAAAATTCTTTAGCAAATTTAGCAAATGAAAGTTTTTTATTAAGCAATTTAAATTTATTGTATAATTTAAGTACATCTAATCCTTCAGGCTCAAGTAATGTTACAAATGTAAAATCATATCCTAAGTCTCTAAGAATTTGCTCTTGTACTTCTGCATAATATCCATATCTACATCCTCCACCTGCTTGAAGTAAGAAATTAGCACCTTGATTTAATGATTCAATTAAATTACCCATATTATACTTAAAAGGCAAACATACAAAATCTGGACTTGCACCTGCCCCAAGCTCTATTGTTTTACTTGTCATTTCTTTTGGCATTAATATATCAGTAATTTCCTTATCGACAATTCTATTTAGCATAGCATAAATTGGATATACATAGTTTCCTAGTCTTGGAAAACTTACTAAATATTTCTTTTTTCTCATTTTATACCACTTACTTTCTTTAAATTTCTTTTACCATCTAGTATATCGAAAAAACTTTCAAGTCTTGTATAAATTCCAGCTCCTATTTCCTGTTCATCAAGTATTAAATTTATACTTGGAATATTTTTTATTCTTCTAATTAAAAGTTCATTAACTAGTGAATCAGGACCACAAGGAAATGCAGTTAAATATATTATTCCATCAATATATCTTTCATATTCTTTTATACCATTAATTAGATTAATACTTGGTTTCCAGTATATACTATTTGTTAATTTTTTGTATGTATCGTTTTTTTCATTTTTAGTTTTATTAATATCTGCATAAATAATATTTGCACCAAGTTCTTTTAAGTATTTTTCTATTTCTCCTCCAATATACTTATCATATGAAATATATGGATGTGCAACTACTAATATATTTACTTTATCATAATTTGTAGCTAATAATTCATATTGTTTTTTTAGCTTTTTATTATCATAAACTTTTTGCATATTTCTTGCCTTTAAATACGCAGATATTATATCAGTATATTTAAAACCGTAATTTTTTACCGAGTTTTATAAACGATATAAATTCATTTTCACCTTCGTTATAATCAATATTTAAAGTTAAAAAATCTGTATTAAATATATTTTTACATATATCAAACATAGCAAAAAATTTTACGCAAATAGTCTTTTTATTTTTAAAAGTACATATTCTAGGTATAAATATATAGTCTATCTTTTCTTTTTCTTTTCTATCAATTAAATCTTTTACATGTCCAATATATATTTTACTTGCAAGACATGCTTCATCAATTGAATATTTAATACCTTCATCTAGTAATTTTCTATCTGTATTTCTACTATAAACTACATCTATACCTAAATTTTCAAAAAATTTCTCAAATAAAATAGGTTGCTCATATATGTACATCCCTTTAGGTATCCCAATTTTCATATTTTTATCACCTAAGTTTATTATTAGTAATATTTTCCAGTTTATACAAAAAAAGCACCTATTATTTAAAATAGGTACTTTTAGAATATATATAAAATTAAGTTTTTAAATCAAATTCATATAATCATTTAATTTATTGTTAATTTTATTAATAATATCTTTCATGTTTTTAGATATAACGCTATCAACTGCTTTAGTAAATTTCATATTTTTAATTATTGCTTCATCTAAAATAACTGATACCAAAGCTGAAGTTAATAAATAAATTTCAGCTTTATATATAGATAGTTTTCCTTCAAAATCCTTTAAACTACAATAATATTTATCAAGTACAGTAGATAAAAAGCTTTGTCCATACTTTTTTTGCTTTATATAATCATATATTTTGTCTCTCTTTTTTAATACCCCAGAATATGCAAGTACATACCAAGCATCTTTAGGCATTACATCTATATAATATAAGAAATTGTCTATGTTTTTATTAACATCTTCACTATCAGATTTTTTCTCATTTAAGTGTATAAAGTCAAAATACATTTTGGCATCTTCAAATGTTTCATCATACTTTATACAGTTAATGAGAATTTTCTTTTCATTTGAAGAGTATTTTAAAATATTTGCCTTATTTCTAGCTTCCTCTGATAAAATAATAGGTAAAGTTCCAAAAATAAATTTTAACATTTTTTTGTCCTCCTTTAATATATTAATATTTTAGTTTATTGTTTTTGTACTGGTAGTATATCACATCTTTATATTTATGTCAAGTTAATCTGCAATAAAAAAAGTAACTAAAGTTACTTCCCTTCGGGGCACAAACATAAAGTCTAACTTAAAATAGTTAGGCTTTTTC
>CANPWO010000067.1 GCA_947584535.1 uncultured Clostridia bacterium | reverse complement strand
TTAGTTAATTTATTTGAACTATTTTGAATATTAACATTATTTTCTGTTGTATTCCCAATATTAATATCATTATAACTTGAATATATACCTATAAAAGCTAAAGTAAAGACAAGTACAAATTCTACAATTGAAATAATAGATAATACTAAAGCAGAAATAGGTAACGCTTTAGAGTCTCCATTTCTATTTCTTACTTTAATTTCAGCAATTGCTAAGCAAAGTGATACTATACCAAGAACTAAACCAATTATTGGAATAAAAAATGACATTATAATAGCTATAATTGCTATTATTAAACTAACAATTCCCATATATAAACCTCCAAAATTTTATAATATATTTATTTATTTTTTATTATATTGATAATAGATAATATTGTTATTGTAAATAATAAAAGAATTGGTAAAACAAGTAGATCTACAGCATCAATCATTTCTTCTCCTAACAGCATAAAACTAAAATAAATAAGTAAGAAAAATGAAACTATATATAATATTAATGCAATAATACTTTTTCTTCTTTTATTTTTTCTTGTATTTATAACTCCAATAGATATAGTTATAGGAACGCAGCAAGTTATAAACATATATGGTGGACCAATAAACAATAATAGTCCTCCAACAGCATCGGAAGCAGATGTACACCACAAATAAGGGAGTACTAAAACTAAATAAAGTACATAAATTATAATTAATATAGTCATTATCACATTGATAATTTTATTATTATTTAAACTATTTCCACAATATCTGCAAAACTTTCCATCCTCTACTTCTTTTTTACAATTATAACAATACATATTTACTCCTCCAAAAATTATAACATATATTAATACGCATTAAGTGTTCCTACACCTTTTTTCATAATTATTTTATAACCTAAATCATCGTATTCAATATTCATTAATATAATTTTTCCTGATTCTACAGATTGTTTGGCAAGATAAACAGTTGATGGACTTATAGTTAAGTTCATATCTTTAGTTAATTTAAAACCACCTTCATTTCTTAAATACTGTGTATATGTTATTAAATCTTGTTGAACTGTATTTGACTTATATGTTATCTCTTTTACTGATACACCATTTTCAATACCTGATGATACGCCTGTTACATCTCTTTTTTCAACCACCGCTTTTACAGATCTTATAACATCATTACCAAAAGTATATTCATCTGCATTAGCCGTATTTCCTGTTGCAATAAAAGCAATTCCCATACCTAATAATCCTAAAACAACTACAACACAGACAATTATTAATATTACCTTAATAACTTTATTCATATAATCACCTCTTAAAATAAAATTTATAAAATAATCTATAAATAATTAAATAATTTTATTGGCTTCTATATAATTATTTATTAGACTTACAATATAATATTAAATCATTTTGTCATAATTTGTAAATAAATCATTTAATATTTTTAAAATTTAGTTATAATATAGTTCCATAAAACAAAAAAGCAAACATATAAAACATTACATATGCTTGCTTTTTTAAAATATATTATTTAATTACTGAACTTAAAACTTCTTTAAATTTATTATCTTTGTATTCGATTATATCGTATTTTACTTCAAATTCTTTTGTTTCCTGAATAATTATCTCAGATGTACCATCTAAATTTAAATCTCCAATAAACTTAAATGAATATATTGGCCAATTAGATGCATCTTTAGTATCTCTTACATAATTATATTTTAATAAAGTTGGTTTATTATTATTATCTACATATACAACAGCACTATATACGCCAATAGATTTTCCAACTTGGTTAGTTGCAAAGATTAATTTTCCATTATTTCCTTGACTAAGTGTAACATCATAAACTTCGGTTACTTTGGTAGTAGTATTAAATAATCTATATATACCTAGTACTTTTTCAACATATTTTACATCATCTTCTGTAACATTTTTCTTTTGAACAGCTGGTATTAACATTGCATTTGCATTATCGTTCTTTGGAATTGCAAAATATTCATCTACAAAATTAGTATTTGTTGTTACAGAATAAACAGTTGTACCAGATCCTTGTGAAATTGACTCTACAACAAATTTACCTTTTTTACCTGTTTTGTTATATATATCAACTTCTATATTAGATTTATTATTTGATTTTAAATAAAATTTTTCAGTTGATACCCATTTTTTATCATATAATCCACCAACTAATACATTATCAATAATAATTGGCATTGAAGCAGATGCTTCATCATCTGATACAAATTTAGCATTATCATTAATTTTTTCATACACTATATTTTTATTTACAAAAACATATACAAACAAACCAATACTTGCTAAAACAATCAAAACAAGTATAATGATTAATATTTTTAAAAAATTCTTTTTCTTTAAATTATCTTTTGAATACTTTTTCATTAGTATCCCCACTTTCCATTATCTATTGAAAATACACAGCCACAATACTTTTGCATATACAATCCAAACTCTCTTGCCATTCTTTGTCCCTCTCTAAAATGATTTCTATAATCAACATATATAAACTCTATGTTAAATTCCTTTTCTAGTTCTTTTCCTACTTCTTTTATAATTTCATGATTTTGATAAGGACTTATTGTAAGAGTAGTTGAAATAATATCAAAATTATTTTCTTTGGCATATTCAAATACTTTTTTTAATCTCATATAATAACAATATTTACATCTATTATTATATTTTTTATTTTCACCTACATTTTCTACTACATATTTTACATAGCCATTTAAATCATATTCATCTATTATATCATATTTACATTCTTGTTTTTTACAAAATTCGTCAAATGTATTTTTTCGTCTTTCATATTCTACCTTTGGATGAATATTTGGATTATAAAATAAAGCAGTATAGTCTACTTTCTCATATGTACCATCTTCCATTAATAAACCATTATTTCTTAAATCATTTTCTATATATATATAACAAGGTGCACAACATGCATGCATTAATAATTTTCTCACTGTTCTTTTTCTCCTATATACTCAAATCTAAAAATTTGGTTATTTATATTTATAGCATCTTCTGGAACTTTAGATATAAAAAGCTTTTTTGGTCTTGCCCATATAGTACCAATATCATAATCTCCATGTTTATATAAACTTTTATATATTACCATTTCTTCTAATGTTTCACTATTTATTGCTTCTGCAACTACTTCGTATAACATGTCCTTTCCTTTGTAATGTCTATAAATTCCACCAACTACTACTTTATTTCCCATATTTCTTCCTCCATTAATTTCCTTCAAAGTTTATACCTAAATGATTATATGCAAGTTTAGTAGCTATTCTTCCTCTAGGTGACCTTGTAAGAAAACCAATTTGCATTAAATAAGGTTCATAAACATCTTCTATAGTATCTTTATCTTCACCAATAGATGCAGCTAATGTATCAAGACCTACAGGACCACCATTAAATTTTGTTATAACAGTTTCAAGCATTTGTCTATCAGTTAAATCAAGTCCTAATTCATCTATTTCTAATCTATCTAATGCTTTCTTTGCAATGTTATAATCAATAGAATCTAAATTTTCTACTTCTGCAAAATCTCTTACTCTTTTAAGCAACCTATTTGCAATTCTTGGTGTACCTCTACACCTTGAACCAATTTCAAGTGCTGCGTCATCCTCAATTGATATATTTAAAATTTCTGCACTTCTTTTAATTATTTTTGCTAGATTTTTTTCGCTATAAAGTTCAAGCCTATGTATTATTCCAAATCTATCTCTAAGTGGTGATGAAAGAGATCCTGCTTTAGTTGTAGCTCCTACCAAAGTAAATTTAGGAAGGTCAAGTCTAATTGACCTTGCTGATGGGCCTTTTCCAATCACTATATCTAAATTAAAATCTTCTAACGCTGGATACAATACTTCTTCTACAGATTTATTTAAACGATGTATTTCATCTATAAATAATACATCATTTGGCTGTAAATTTGTAAGAATTGCTGCTAAATCTCCTGCTTTATCTATTGCAGGGCCAGATGTTACTTTTATATTTGTACCCATTTCATTTGCAATTATAGTTGCAAGTGTAGTTTTACCAAGTCCAGGTGGTCCATATAACAATACATGGTCAAGTGCTTCTTCTCTATTTTTTGCAGCTTCAATATATACTTTTAGGTTTTCTTTTACTTTATCTTGTCCAATATATTCAGAAAAAGTATTTGGTCTAAGTGATACTTCTTCAATTTGTTCTTCTTCCTCTATATATTCTGGAGATATAACCCTATCTTCTATCAAAATTATCTCCTCCTACTTTAATCTATTTAATTATATAATAATATATCATATTTTACAAGAAAAATTCAAAAAAAATGTAATGTTAAAATTAACACTACACCTTTATATATTTTTTTACTTATCTAATTCATACATAACTATAGAAACTAAATTTATTGCAGCAGTCTCAGCTCTAAGTATCCTACTTCCAAGACTAACGCATTCAACATTTTCAGTATATTTTAATGAATCAGCTTCTCCTTCAGTAAAGCCTCCTTCTGCACCTACAATTACAGAAATATTTTTTACATTAAATGTATCGCATGTACTTAATATATCTTTAAGTGATTTATTATCTTCTTTTTCATAAGCAAAAATAACGATATTTTCTTTTGATATATTAGATAATATTTCATTAAATTCTAGTATATCATTTATATTTACTAAGTCACTTCTACCACATTGTTTACAAGCTTCATTTGCAATTTTTTGGTATTTTTCTTTTCTTTTTACTTTTGCTCTATCATCTAATTTTACAACTACATTTTTAGAAATAAATGGTGTTATATTTTTTACACCAAGTTCTACTGCTTTTTGAATAACTAAGTCCATTTTTTCACCCTTAAGCATTGCTATATATAATGTTAGATTTATATTTGGCTCACCAATTTTAGGTGATATAGCTATTTTTTCAAGAGTTATACTATCTTTTTTCATTTCAAGTATTTTACAAATAAACTCATTTATAATAATTTCATCGTTTATATTATGTCTTAATACTTGAATATGTTTAACTTCATTTCCAACTATTGTAATTTTAGTTTCATCTATTTGTTTTATATCTTTTTCATCTACTATAAATCTTCTTGCCATACTTATCTCTCCTCTAGATTATATTATATCACTGCTATAGTTTAAAGTCAACATAATATTTACACTTGCTTGAAATATAATCTCATTTCTTAATAAACTAGAAACTATATCTATACCTTGTTCTATTAAAACATATGACAAATATTTACGATGTTACCTCTACCTTCATTTACGTTTAAGGTCACAAATTGCGACCTTAAAATTTTATTTTATTTTGAAGGATTACTCCAGTTTTATATTTTTAAAAGCATAGAATTATCAATACTTTGAAGGAGTTGAATTTGCTTGTTAATGTACTGTTAATGTAGTTCATATATTTTTTATTTAATATAACTTTATTTTGAAAAATTATATAATAAGTATTGAATTAGGAACAAATGTTTGGTATAATATATATAAATTTTAGAAAACCTATTAATTGTGGAAAGGAGAATTTATATTGGAAAACAATAAATTAGAAACAATTTCAAATTTATTTGAAGGTAAAGAAATTAGAAGTATTTGGGATTCAGATAAAGGAGATTATTATTTTAGTGT
>CANPWO010000066.1 GCA_947584535.1 uncultured Clostridia bacterium | reverse complement strand
GAATTTTTATCACCTCACTTTCTACTCTTTCTAATCAATTTTTAGTTTTTTTCACCCCAACAATTGACAAAGAGCCGTTTTTTTATCTAATTTTCTATTATTCTTCTATATTTATATCTTTTTTAAATTTTAAGAAATAATCTACTAATGACCATAATGTAAATATAACAGCAACAGATATTGAAACTGTCATTAATACATTTACCATAAGTTGTAGCATTGACATATCTATAGATTTAAACAAGAAATCAAGGAATGCGTTATTTGAAGTAAATAATGCAACTCCAAATATAGCTAAGCATATTCCTATTAATTGGAATACTGTTTTCATTTTTCCACTAAAGTGAGCTGCTAAATCTGAGTTATTATCAGCTCCAAACATTCTTAGAGATGTTACAAAGAAATCTCTAAATAAAATTATTACTGCTACCCAAGCAGGTATAATATTTAATCCTGCAAGCATTACAAAACCAGCAGAAACAAGTAATTTATCTGCAAGCGGATCCATTATTTTTCCAAATTTTGTTACTATATTATTTTTTCTAGCTATATGTCCATCAAGAAAGTCTGTAAGAGAAGCAGCAATATATATTCCAAGTGCTGTCCACTTTGTCCAAGTCCATTCAACTGGCAAAGCCATAAATACTATAAAAATTGGTACAAGTATTATTCTTAAACAAGTTAATTTATTTGGTAAGTTCATCTTTTTTAACATTTTTTTCCTCCCCTTTTCTAAACTAACGCTATTATATCAAACTAGTTTTTTCAAGTCAAGAAATGCATTTAAAAAATAACATTTTTATATATAAATTTCACTTATATTTCACAAAAGTTAAATAAGTGTAACAATTGTAGCCATTGTGCCATAATCTTCATATCCCTTACTTGTCGCCTCCCTATATGAAAAAAACATATCACAGTTACACTTTGTGCATATATCAGGTATTACTATATTTTCTTCTTTAATTCCTAAGTTAATTAAGTCTTTTTTTATAACAAAACTAAGGTCTATATGAAACCTATTTGAATTTTTTTCATAGTAAATATACTCTTTTTCATTTTTCCAAATATCAGTAAATTTTTTCTTAAAACTTTCATTCTCACTTGAAAAACAACATTTTTTAATTGAAGGGCCAACACAAACAATCATATCTTTAAAATTACAACTAAATTTTTCATTCATAAGTTTTGCTGCTTTTAAATATATTTGTTTAACTGTTCCTTTCCAACCACTATGAACATTAGCGTAAATATTCTTTTTAAAATCATATATAATTATTGGGTTACAATCTGCTGTTGTAACTAAAGTAGCAATATTTTTTTCATTGCAAATATAGCCATCAATTTCCTCATTTGATAATTTAAAGAAATTATATTTTGCTTTATTTAATTCATTTATAACTAAAATATTATCAGTATGACTTTGTTTTCCTTTATATATATTATCTTTAGATATGCCTAGTTCTTTACAAACAATATCTAAATTTTTACTTACATTTTCAAGTGTATCAGTACCTGCAGTTCTAAAGTTAAGTGTGTCTTGTGGGAAGCTACTAACGCCTCCATGCCTTAATGTAATCATATGATTTATTTTATCACTATACTTTTCTAACGCCTTAAATTTTAAATACTCTAAATTACCATGTTTTATATGTATAATATCTTTACTTGAAAAATCTTTATTCATCAATCTCCACCTCAATTACTCTATCTAAATAGAATGAATATATATATGATTTCTCTACTTTTTTATTTAATAGTTTTTCTAACGCTATTTTATATATCTGTAATTGTTTTTTATATCTTTTTATATATTCTTGGTCTTTATCTAATTTATCTGTTTTAAAATCAATTAATATAACATTACCATTTTTATTTATATAGTATAAATCTATTATACCCTGTATAATACTATTTGAGATACTTTCTTCTTTTAACACAAACTCTTGCTCTTTTTTAACATTACTACTTATTTTTATTTCTTTTGCAACTTTTGTATCTAAAAACTTAAGTATCTTTTCTACATTAATATATAAACTGTCTTTTTTACTTATAACTCCATTATTTACTAAATCTTTGATATATTCATTTAATGAACTACTTGTATATTCTTGTTTCATATCTAAATTTTCAAGAATAAAGTGTATAAGAGTTCCCTTTCTTGCAGATGTATATTTTTCCTCTACATCCTGTAATATGCTAGGTAGCTTATACTTATCTTGTATATTAGTACTATCATCTACAAAATTTTGAACAAAGATATTATCTTCTTGTGCAGCTTTTTTTAGCTCACTGACACTTACTCTACTTGGTGTATTTACTAACTCGTTATACTTGTATTTATACTCAATATTTTCTTTTACTTTTTCTACTTCCTCTTTAATTTCTTCTTTTTTAAATACATTATTACTATTTATTACACTATCTATATTTAAAACTTCATTGGTATCATTTTGCATTAAATTATCTATATTTTCATTTGATACATTTATTATATTAAAGTCAAAAAGCTCATCATTTATGCTATTTTTTAATGCCATATTAATATTTTCAAAATATGAGTTATTATTTAATACCACAGATGGTATAATCTTTTCTTTATCATAAATTACTATTTGTTTTAAGTTAAATTTATCATAGTTTTTAACTGTTGAAAAAACAATTAGTTTTTCTCTTGCACGTGTTAGTGCTACATAGAGCATTCTTAGTTCTTCTGACTTAGTTTCTCTTTCTATTTTATTTTTTATAGCTTGTTTTATTACTGATGGGTATGCAACTTTATATTTTTCATTTACAACATTTATACCAATACCAAGATTATGATGTAAAGTTACTGTATTTGTTGCATCTTTTAAATTATATTTTTTTGCAGTATCACATAAAATAACAAATGGAAATTCCAGTCCTTTAGATTTATGAATTGTCATTATTCTTACTACATTTTCATTTTCACCTATTATTTTTGCAGATGCTGAGGAGCCATCTACCTTATCTTTTAGATTATCCACATAAGCAATATATTCGGATAGTGTTAATATATTTTGTTCTTCACACTTTAATGCTACTTCAACAAGCAAATCTAAATTTGCCATTCTTTGTTTAAAATTATTATCAAGTATATACTGCCTATATACATTTGTAACATCATATATTTTTAAAATTAAACTACTTATACTATTTTGCTTAGCATATACTTTTAAATAGTTAAGTAAATCTAAAAAATCACAAATTTTAGTATATAATTTACTTTCAAACTCACTTTTTTCTTCTTTTTTAGCTAATGTATTATAATAATATACTAAGTTATCATATACTCTACTTTTTTTATCTACACTTCTAATATATACAAGTTCATCAAGTGTAAAATTTCCAATTATACTATACATTATACTTACCATATGTATATCTTGATATACATTATCTAATACTTTAAGCAGTGAAATTACAAGATATATTTCTTCACTTTCAAAAAGATTACTACTCGTATCGCAAAAGACAGGTATATTTGCATTTTTTAAAGTATCTTCAAGTATTTTACCTTTATCTTTTATACTTCTTAGTAATATTACAATATCTTTATATTTAATAGGTTCAAACTTCTTATCCTTCACATTATATACTTTATATTTTGTCATTAATTCTTTTATTTTAGCTGATACATACAATGCCTCAATTTCAAAATTCTTTAGATCTTTTATTTTATCTTCTACTTCGTCTTCGTTATCCTCGTTATATGTATTATCACCATCTTCTGTATTTATATCTAAAATGTTTATTTCTGTTTTATAATTTAAGCCATCTTCTTCATATGAAGCACCATATTTAAGTGTTTCTTCTTTCTCATAACTACACTCGCCTAGATCTTTAGACATTATTTTCTCAAATATAGAATTTATACTTTCAATAACTTGTTTTCTACTTCTAAAGTTTTTAGCAAGTATAATTTTGCAATTCTTAACTTCTTCTTCTAAACTATTTATACTTGTATAAGTATCATATTTATCGTTAAATATACTTGGCATAGCTTGTCTAAATCTATATATACTCTGCTTAATATCGCCAACCATAAATCTATTAGTATCTCCTGAAACTGAGGCAAGTATTGCCTCTTGTATAAAGCTTATATCTTGATATTCATCAGTATATACCTCTTTAAATTTTTCTCTTAAGCTATATGCTACTTCTGTATATTTAATTTCGTTATTATTTTCATCACTTTGTTTAACAAGTAATTTTAAAGCTAAATGCTCTATATCATTAAAATCTATATAATTTTTCTCAATTTTTAACTTATCATATTTATCCTTAAATTTTATAACAAAGTCACAAATATATTTTATATAGCTATATGCTATTTTTTGGTCAGCAAGTATCGTATCTGTTTTTTCATATATATTAAGTTTTAATTTTTTAATTTCTTCTTTTAATACTTTACTTCTAAATGATGATAGTATCTCTTTTAATTCTAAATTTTGTCCACTATACCTTGGTGCTTTTTTAAAATCAAGTTCTCTTAGATTTTCATATAACTTATCCCAACTTTTTTCATTAACACTTACGCACTGTTTAAGAAGGTATATATCATTTTCTAGTACTTCTACGTATTTAGTGAAATCTTCGTTTTCTCGTGCAGTATTTGCTAATTTTTCTTCTCTTTTTATTAATACATCTATTTTATTTATAGTATCTTCATATATAGTTTTCCCAAAATCTGTTTCATACAAATCTACAACATTTTCTATATTGTATTTTTCAACTTGTTCTTTTAACCAATTAAAAGGATAAGCAAAACTTTGAATATATGAATAAATTTTTAAAATGTATGTTACTAAATTTTCATCTTTTGAGCCAAATAATTCTAGTAAATTATATAAATTGTCTTTTGAGTTTTCATCTTCATTACTTTTTATATATTCTTCTTCAAGTACATTAGTTATAGCTTTTGTTTTTAGTATATTTGCCTCTGTTTCATCACATATTTTAAAATTTGGATCAATACCTGCTTCTTGGAAATTTGAGCGTATTATATCTAAACAAAAAGAGTGTATAGTAGTAATACTTGCTCTATTAATATATGTTAATTGCCTTTTTAAAAATTTATCGTCCTTTTTTTTCTTTAAAGCATCATATATTGCAAGCAAAAGTCTTTCTTTAAGTTCAGTTGCTGCAGAATTTGTAAAAGTTACGACCAATATTTTATCTATATCAATTTTTTCATTTATTACTTTATTTATTACACGTTCTACAAGTATTGCTGTTTTTCCACTTCCAGCAGATGCAGATACTAATATATTAGAATTTCTTTTTGAAATTGCTAGCTGTTGTTCATCTGTCCACATTTATATCACCTTGTCTAAATTATATACTCTTTTTATTTTTTTGTAAATACATTATACTTTTATTAAAAATTATTGTATTATTGTATTTTTTTGTATTTTAATATATACTAAATATTGTAAAAATAATATAACTATACTTAAGTTAAAATAAAGATAAGGGAGGAAAAAAAGTAAATGAAAAAAATAAAATCTAAAGAATGGGAAATAATGCACTCTTCACTTGCTTTAACTTCTAAAAATAAAGTTACATATGATGAATGTAGAAACTATGCAAGTAATAATATAGCAAAGCTAACCTATATAGATGAAAATTTACCATTTATTAGCG
>CANPWO010000065.1 GCA_947584535.1 uncultured Clostridia bacterium | reverse complement strand
GTAATTGTCATTTGTCTTGCCCCTTTCTATAAGATATTTGCTTGTATTTCTTGTAATCTATAAATTATATTTTCTGTCGCTCTTTTTACTTCTTCTATAAAAAATGTATTTCTGTCATCTTGGTCATAGAATTTTTTAAAGCGTAGGAATAAATTTGGCACTTGCGCCTCTTCTGCTGCTTCAAAAAATAGTGTATTATATGGTATTGTCAATATTTGATTTTTTTCTTTTAAAAATCTTGATATATTTTTTGAATTGAATTTTGAGTATTTATCATATCTTCCTATTAGTAATAAGGTTTTTGGAGATTTTAGCAATGGATTTGTTTCTTTTGTTTCTTGAAATTTTTTTATTGTTGATAATCTTTGGTTTAAATTTAAAATTATAATATCTGATTGTTTTAAAATTTGTTCTCTTACATCTTCTGGTACATTATAATCCAAATCTACAAATACACGGTCATAATATTGGCTTGCAGCATCTATAATATTAGGATATAGACTAAATAAACGCATATTTTCTGATTTCATTGCTTCTGTATCATAGCGAGCGTCTTGGTTACCTAATAATATTTCTAATCTATCTTTGAATACAACTTTTGTATAATTTGTAATCATTTCTGGTGTAATTTTGTTACTTCTAAACATTTTGCCTAAACCTTTGATTCCATTTTCGGTTTCTAATGCTTTTGTATTTGGTCCAAAGATTCCTAAATTAAGTTTTGCTTTTTTATCTTCTTCCCAGAAACAAGTTTCTAGTCTATCCTTTTTATCTGTTGTAGAAATTGCTAATATTCTATTATTATGCTCTATAGCCATATATGTAGCAATTGCAGCTAAAGACATTGTTTTTCCTGTTTCTGTATTCTCATTATTCCAAAATGTGATAACTGACATAGCTATACTCCTTTTTCTATCGTTTTTATCGCTTTTCTAATAGCGCTTTCGCTTTTGTCTCCTAATATTACATTAGAAATAGCAATTAGTCCTTCTTTGTATTGTGCACTTAATTTTTTGAATTTGATTTTTTCTACTCTCTGATTTTCCATTAATACTGTTAAATCTCCATTTTCTAATGGGAAATATACTTTGTATTCACTCCATATCATTTTCATACCTTGAGATAGAAAATTCAAATATTCTTCTTCTTCACTAAGAACTTCTCTTGAAAATAGCACTTTTATTAAATCTATTGGCTTTTTCATTGATGCCAAAATCTCAAGTCCTTTTTTTAGTGAATATACATCAAATGCTGTTACAAAGAAGTTCTTTTTTGCATTTTCTAATTGGAATTCTTCTATTCTTTCTACTGTATCTGCATCTACAATTACAATATCATAAGGTAATTCTTCTGTAACACTAAGATATTGCTTGATTTGATTTAAGTTATTAAATCCTACTGCTACATCTATATCTTCAAAATCTGTAACATAAGAAATGGTAGGATTTATAAATGGTACAACATATTTTGCTTTTTGAATAACTGTTGAATCAATCATAAGTACTCTTTTACCCATAACTGTTAATATTTTCGATATATTTAATAATAAGTCTGTTTTATCATATACCCCAATAAATCCTATTGTTTCCATATTTTACCTTCTTTCGTTTATTATTCTCCAGATGATAATCCATCTAGATATTTTTGTCTCTCATCTTGTGTTTTTGTTATACTTTCTTGTACTTTTGATTTTACAGCATCATCAGCTGTTTCTAAACTATTTTGAATGTTTTGATTTATTCTATTTCTTTGGTCTCCATTATATCTGTTTCTTAATGCTTGTACCCATTCTTGTAATATGTTTGGATTTGATTCTATTAATCTTCCTACTTCTGAATTTACTGGATATGTTGGTGTAGCGGCTGCTTGTATTCCTGGGTCTGTATATACTGTTGCATATAATTTTGATCCTTCTGTTTTAAATGCATCCATTATTGCACTACTCATTGATAAAATTTCGATTTCTGATAAGTTTAGCCAAATTGTATCTTCTGAGTCAGAATCACCAACTGTTGGTATTGTAACTTCTTTCTTTGATATAACAATATAGTCTTCACCTGATGGCATACTAATTCTTACATCAATATAGTCTCCTGTTTGAAGTTGTGTTGGTAATACAATAACATTATATTCTTGTCTTCTAACATCATTTGATGTTGTATTATTTCCTTTTGTAATAAATTCTCTTGTTAATATAGTGTTTGCATTCATTGATACTTTTGCAAGTACAGGAATTGTATTTAATTCAATATATTTTTTTTCATTATTTTCTTCAATATAGTAATTAACTTGTCCTTCTGCGCCATATACATCTTCTGATTTTAATTGAGTTGGTTTTCCATTTATTGTTATGTATAAGGTTTGTACTCCATTTTCTATTTTGCTAGACACAGTATTACCTTCTTTATCTTGTAAAGAATAATTATCTAATGTATCTGCATCACCTATTGCATTATTTGGTATCATTGTTGAATATACCTGTTTTGATGTTAACATATCTGATGTTATAATTTGACCAGATTTAACATCTTGATTCAATAGATATATTGTTGTTTGCAACTTTTTGTCTGCTGCTTCCTTATCTTGATAATTTTTTAATTGTATAAATAAAAATGCAATAATTGCTCCTGTTATAATTAACATTAAAAGCATTCCTAAAATAAATGAATTTCTTGCTTTTCTTTGTAATGGATTACTTGCCATGACAAAATTCCTCCTTTAATTTTCTGTTTTTTGTCTCTATTTTATTTTATCTCATAAACATACAAAAATCAACAGAATTCTTTGTTGTTACAAAAAGTTAATATTGCTGTAATATTTTTGTAATATATGTTTTTTTATTTTTTAAAATTTGAAATTATTTCCTGTTTATTTTCTTGAATTTTGCAAATGATAGTATTAGAAAAAGCAAATGTTTTTTTCTAGAAATTTATATTTGCAGGAGGTGAAATAAAATGGCAAACAACAGTAACAGAAAACTAGTTCCAGAAGCTATGTCAGCTTTAGACAAATTCAAATATGAAGTTGCTTCAGAAGTTGGTGTAACATTAAAAGATGGATACAATGGTGATCTTTCTTCAAAAGATGCTGGAAAAATCGGTGGTAACATGGTTAGAAAAATGATTCAACAAGTAGAAAGCCAAATGAAATAGTTTTAACCTACGTTTATTGATATAGACTTTGCAGGAAGTTAAATTTTGTTTTTATTACATAATAAAGGCAGGATTTGATTTCCTGCCTTTTTCTATAAACAACATAATGATATTTTTATTAATAACTTGTCCAATAATAATACAAAACATTTTTATCAATATCATAAATGCCTATTTCATATCCTGTTGCTTCTTCATCTGTAAAATGTTCTTTTTTATATGCATCACTTGTCCTGCATACTTTTTCGTAATGATAATATCCATTTTGAATAGTGACATACTCCCACCACTTAAGAAGTGGGGGCTTCTCGCTCGACAACACTAATGTGCTGAGCATAAACGAGCTATCTCCGTGTGTCCCACGGTTCTATTTATTTATCATACTATTGCTAGTTTCATTCCTTCTTTTCTTATATTTATTGCAGCATTTATATCTCTATCATGGTGTATTCCACATTTAGGACAATTCCATTCTCTAATACTTAGATTCTTTATTTTTGCATTTTTGTAACCACAAACGTTGCAGATTTGAGAACTTGCAAAAAACTTGTCTACTTTTATTAGTTGCTTTCCTTTTTCTTCAAGCTTATATTGTAAGAAAGTTACAAACATTCTCCAGCCATTATCTGCTACTGACTTGCCAAAGTTAAGTGTTTGTGACATTGCTTTCATATTTAGATTTTCAACACAAATACAATCATACGCATTTGCTATCTGCCTTGATTGTTTATGTAAGAAATCTTTTCTTTGATTCGCAACTTTCTCATGTAATTTCGCAACTTTAATACGTTGCTTATTTCGGTTGTTTGAGCCTTTTTCCATTTTAGATAATTTGCGTTGTTCTCTCTCTAATTTCTTTTCAGCTTTTCTATAATATCTTGGATATTTTGGCTCATTTCCATTGCTATCTTTATATAATTCGTGCATAGAATAATCTAACCCTAAAAATATATGCGCTATTTGTTTGGGTTCTTGTTTTTCGTACTCAAACAAAATACTTGCATAATATTTTCCACTTGGGTTTTGACTTATTGTTACAGATTTTAATTTATAATTTTTTGGGATCCTTCTATGTTGTTTTATTTTTATATTACCTACTTTAGGTAGTCTTATCTTTCCATTACCCAGCACAATATTTCCGTTTACACAATTGGTTGTATAACTTTGATAATTACTTCTCTTTGTTTTGTATTTTGGAAAACCTATTTTTGGATCTCTAAAAAAATTGCTATATGCTGTTTGTAAATTTAATTGTGCATTAGCAAGTGCTAAACTATCTACTTCTTTTAACCATTCATATTCTTTCTTGTACTGTGCTGGCGTATTTTTTAGCTTTTTCTTAGTTTCTTCATAATATTTTATTTTATCTGATAACATACGATTATATATAAATCTAACACATCCAAAAGTTTTAGCTAACATTTTTCTTTGCTCTTTATTCGGATATATTCTAAATTTATATGCTTTGTTCAATCGCTTTCACCTTGACTTTCTATATATTTTTTTATTATCTCTATAGGTGCTCCCCCTGTTGTGAGCAAACAAAAGCTCTGACTCCAAAATTTTTCTTTCCATAACTTTTTTCGTATTTGTGGGAATTCTTTTTTCAAAAGTCCACTACTTGCACTTTTATATGCATTTATGAATTTGCTAATTTCAGTTTTGGGATGTGCTTTGAAAAGTATATGAACATGATCTTTATCATGATTCCATTCTTGTAATGTAATATTGTAATTAGGTGCAATGTACTCGAAAATTTATTTTGCACGTTTTGATATACTATTATCAAATACTTCTCTACGATATTTTACTACAAGCACAAGATGATAATGTAATAAAAATACTGAATGTGCATTACTATCTAGTTTCATAAAGAAAATCCCCTTCGGATGAAAACATAATAATACATTTTTTACAATATGTCAATATAGAAATTGCAATTCATCTCACTACCTTAGAGGTAGGAGACTTCTTGCCTAGATAAGTTAAAAATTTCACTATTGTGTTCAAAACAATCCAATATATTATTTTCTAATTTCTCTTTACTTCAATTTTGTCTTTTATCTAAAGTAGCTGAAATTTCTTTTCCTTTTTCTTTATTAAAACTGTACACATAATAGCCTGTCCCATCTCCTTGTGGTCCACCTCTTACACTATATATTTCTCTATCATCATATTGCCTAGTGTCCAAACCTAAGCTTTCAAGATAATCTTTATAATGGTTAAAAGGTCGATTTGAAAAATAATATAGTTTCGCGTTTTTTACATCAAAAATTGAATATCCATTCTCATAATAATATACATCTTCTCTATCTATTGGAATCTTTTCACTATCTTTTATTTCATAAAACTCTGCCATAATATATTCATAGTATTTATCTCTACTCCATAGTTTACTACTTTCTAATTGACTTTTAATATCTTTTATACTGCTATTATTTATTTTGTATACTTTATATTCGCTAATATATCTCCCACAACTACGACTTGCCAAAAAAAGTACATTGCATTGAATAGAATACAGCATATGGTTTTCTTTTTACTAAGAAAAAATTTATGATTTTTCTAGGCTATTCTTGTGCATAAATATAATTCTTTATTCCAAATTATTCTTGGTGGTTTAGAAAATCCTAATAAGTCATATAA
>CANPWO010000064.1 GCA_947584535.1 uncultured Clostridia bacterium | reverse complement strand
TTTAATGGATTAGCAAAATACTTAAAACAACTATCAGATAATGAAGAAGAAAGATTAAAAAGATTTGGGTATAAAAAGTAAAAAAATTTAAAGTATTTAATAATCATTGAAAAGGAGAAATTAACTTGAAAAAAATAAATTAATATTACTATTATGTTTGATTATATTAATTATTGCAATATTGTTTATAATCTACCACTTTACATTAAAAAAAACATACTCTCTTGATTTGCCAAATGTAGATAATATAGAAACTATCAATTTAGAATATAATGAAAAAAGTAAAATGATAACTGATGAGTTAGAGATAGAAGATATAATTTATGTATTAAGTGGTGGAAAAGGTAGAACTAGTAATCAAGCAAGTATTAATGATTCTCCAGTAAATGCAAATGAATTAATAAAAATAGAACTTAATACTTATAATAATAAAGTATCAACTTTATTTGTTTATACAAAAAACAATAAATATTATATAGAAAAACCGTATAACTGTATTTGCAGAATAAGTGCAGATGAGTATAATGGAGTATTTAAATATATTAGATAAAATACAAAAAAATAATTGCTCCTTTTACATTTGTGTTATATAATATTAATGAAAGGTGGAGATGAAATATGAGAAAAAGTATAAAAACTACAGAAGCAATATTTCCAATGCCTGTATTAATGGTAGCTACATATAATGAAGATGGAAGTGTAGATGTTATGAATGCTGCTTGGGGAATGATGATAGATAGAAATATAATTGCATTAAATTTAACACAGACACATAAAACTGTAAAAAATATTAAACAAAGAAAAGATTTTACAGTATGCATTGCAGATAGTAAACATGTTGTAGAAGCTGATTATTTTGGTATATCATCAGGCAATAATGATACTGAAATGTTTAAAAAGAGTGGATTAACAGCTACAAAATCTGAAATAGTTGATGCTCCAATTATCAATGAATTTCCAATCTGTATGGAATGTGAGTTTATAGAATATCAAGACGGAGAATATGGTGCAGGAGTAATAGGAAAAGTAGTAAATGTAACTGCAGATGAAAGTGTATTAAATGGTGATAGCGTTGATATTTCACTTGTAGATGCAATAGCATTTGATCCTTATACTCATGGATATTATAAAATAGGAGAACGAGTTGGAAATGCTTTTAGAGACGGGTTACAACTAAAATAATTTTAAATACAAAAAAAGTAGGAAATGTTATTTCTTGCTTTTTTTTGCGTTTATAGTACAAAAAAAGTGATAAAAAACAAGTTTTTGTATTTATAATACAAAAACTTGACAAATAAATAAAAATATAGTATTATAATAATAGGATGTGGTAATATGATAGATAGACCAATATATATAAATCAATTAATAAAGTTTAAAGATAAGGATTTGATAAAAATAATTACAGGTATAAGAAGATGTGGAAAGAGTACATTGATGGAATTATTTAAAAAGTATTTAATTAAAAATGGAATAGATAATTCACAAATAATTAGTATAAATTTAGAAGATTTAAGATTTAATTTTATAAAAAATTATATGGACTTATATAATTATATAAATGAAATTTTGGTAGAGGATAAAAAAAATTATGTCTTTATTGATGAGATACAAATTATTCATGAATTTCAAAAAGTAGTTGATAGTTTATATTTAAATAAAAATGTAGATATATATATTACAGGCTCAAATGCTAAATTATTATCATCTGAACTTTCGACACTATTAGCAGGTAGATATATTGAAATAAAAATGTTACCTCTATCATTTAAGGAATTTCTAAGTACTAAAACGGATAGTACTGATTTAGAAGAAGTATATAATGAGTATATATCATTTGGCTCGTTTCCATATACAACTTTTCTAGAAGAAGATGAGATTGGTAAGTATTTAGGAACGCTATTTAATGATATGATTATAAAAGATGTTATGATAAGAAAGGGAATATCAGATGAAGCAATGCTTAGAAGTATTACAAATTTTGCTCTAGATAATATAGGTAATTTATTATCAAGTAATAATATTTCTAATACAATGACAAGTAATGGTAGAGTAATAAATGTAAGAACAGTAGAAAAGTATTTAGATGGACTTAGAGAATCTTTCTTTTTGTATAAGGCATCAAGGTATGATATAAAAGGAAAACAATATTTAAAAACAGGTGAAAAATATTATGTTTCTGATTTAGGTATAAGGTATTTTATATTGGGAAGAAAGGTTGGAGATAGAGGACATATATTGGAGAATGTAGTGTTTTTAGAATTATTAAGAAGAGGATATGATGTTTATATAGGGAAAATTGATGAAAATGAAGTTGATTTTGTTGCAATAAATAGTAATGGAAAAACATATATTCAAGTCTGTGAAACACTAAAATCTAATGATAATGAAATAATTAAGAGAGAATTGAATTCTTTAAAAAAAATTAATGATAATTACTCAAAAATAATATTAACACTAGATAAAATGCCCGTATCAAATGAAGAAGGAATAATAATAAAAAATGCTTTAGAATGGTTAAAAGAATAATCAAGTAGAGGAAATTATATATGGAAGAAAAATTAGAAAAATTTAAAAGGTTGATAAATGAAAGTAATAATATCGTATTCTTTGGAGGGGCAGGTGTATCAACTGAAAGTGGTATTCCTGATTTTAGAAGTAAAGATGGTCTATATAATCAAAAATATAAATACCCTCCAGAAATGATACTTAGTCATACCTTTTTTATGAATTATACAGATGAATTCTATAAATTTTATAGGGAAAAGATGAATAGTTTAAAGTATAACCCTAATATAACACACATAAAACTTGCTGAACTTGAAAAAAGTGGTAAGTTAAAAGCAGTAATCACTCAAAATATAGATGGACTACATCAAAAAGCAGGATCAAAAACTGTGTATGAACTACATGGAAGTGTGCTTCGAAATTATTGCATGAAATGCCATAAATTTTATAACGCAGAGTATGTATTTAATAGTACAGATATACCAAAATGTGAGTGTAATGGAATAATAAAGCCTGATGTTGTACTTTATGAAGAAGGACTAGATGAAACGGTTTTAAGTAATTCTATTTTAGCTCTTCAAAAAGCAGATTTATTAATTGTAGCAGGTACTTCACTAACTGTTTATCCAGCTAGTGGACTAATAAATTATTTTAAAGGGAATAATATGGTATTAATTAATAAAGATGCAACTCCTTATGATAACATAGCAAATCTTGTAATAAATGAAAAATTAGGAAAAGTATTTGAACAAATATAGTTATATATATTGTTGAAAGTGGTGAATATTATGAAAGAAATGTATAAGAAATACATTAATGAAGACCCTAAATTTGATAAAGCGACAATGGTAGGTATATTTTGTTTGATTATTGTTTTAGCTGGCATTTTTGGCTTTATTTATGAATATATTTTCTATTATTTTAATGGTGGAATGACTGAATTTTATTGGCGTGGAGGGAATTTTTTACCTTGGATAAATATTTATGCATATGGTGCAATACTAATATATTTAGTAACATTTAAGTATAGAAAAAAGTCACTCAAAGTATTTATATTATCGCTAGTCGTATGTGGTCTTTTAGAATTTTTATCAGGATATATATTTTATACCTTTTTTGGTGGCTGGCGTGGTTGGAACTATAATAATGAAATATTAAATTTTGGTAATATTGGTGGATTTGTTTGCCTTAGAAGTGTACTATTTTTTGGCTTATCAGGACTACTTTTAATATACTGTATACTTCCTTGTTGTTTTTATTTAGCAAGTAAATTAAATAAAAAAGTTTTCTTAACTATTGCAATAGTATTAATATCTGTTATATTAATAGACGATTTATATAATCTAATAGTTGCACGCATTATTCATACACCAAGGGCGCCAGAAGTATATAAAAGTATTGGGATTCATTATATAGACTATTAATATAACTAAGAAAAAGGTAAATAAAATACAAGAATTATAATTTAAAAAATTAATAAAAATAACCTAAATATTTTATTAAAATAAAGAAAGAAATGGAGTGTGAAAAAAATGAAAGTATTAAGTTGGTTTTTAAGAATAATATTGCCAATACTTTTAGTATTAATAACATTAAGTTTTGCATTAGAGAATTTACTAGTTATGGGCGTTAAAGATGTTTTTCTAGCTGAAAGAGTTTCAGGTTATGTAGATAACTACGTTAATGAGGAAGAAAAAAATAATGATCAAATAAATGAAATAGTAGATAAAATACAGCAAAGTGAATATGTAAATGAAATAACACAAAAATATATTGATGTAATCGTTGATAAACTATTAAATAATACTAATGAAAAGTTAGATATAACAGAAGAAGTAAAAAAAATAATAGAAACTGAGTTCTCAAATGATTTAACTCAAGAGCAAAAAGATAAGATATATGAAAGTGTTGAAGATAATAGTAATGTTATTGAGGAAAAAATAGAAGAAAACATAGATACTTCATTTAATAATAGTAATTTTCTTTTATTTGCAAAAGTATATGATATATTTACAGGTTTTAATTTTAGACTTATTTTATCTATTATAATAGCAATTGATATAATTGTTTTAATAATATTAAGGAAAACTGAAGTACTTAAAGATTTAGCAATATCTACTTTAATTACAAGTATTTTATCAGCTATAATATTTGTAATTATAAAACTAATTTGTTTTGTTATAGAACAAAATTATGCAAATGTTAAAATAGATGATATGAATTTTAGGTTATTAAAATATTTAATAGTATTTGAATTTTGTATAAGCATTATACTTTTCGTTATAAGAGCTATAGTTAAGAAAATAAAGAAATCAAAAGTAAATAAAAAAGATGTTCTATAAAATCTAGAACATCTAATTTTTTTATGCGACCTCTCCTTGATGTTGTGCATCTCCAAACGCAAGAATTGCCATAAATATTAGGCTTAAGAATATTAAACCAACGGCAAATCCACCACCTTTTCCAAATGATTTTGCTAAATTAACACATAATAATATTGATACTATTATATTAGCAATAGGAACTAATAATAGTAAAATATACCATGGTGACATTCCTGAAATTTGGAATAATACTATAGTATTATATATAGGGATTAAAGATGCCCAACCTGGTTTGCCTGCTTTTTTGAAAACTTTCCATAAAACTATAATTTCAAAAACAAATACTGCTATGTAGAATATTAATAATGGTACAGATAAAAAAGTTGGCATTGTTGATACATCAGTAGTATAATTGAATGAATTTGGCATTTGATTCACCTCCATTTATAACAAAATTATACAAAATAATAAAAAAAATGTCAAGTTTTTACATAATGCTTAATCTTTAGTTTTATATATTTGTGTTATATTAAAATATATGCTATTATATAGGTATATTATGAGAGGTGTATAAGATGCAATTAAATTTACCTAGTGAATATAAACAAAATATAATAAATAGATGTGGAGAAGAGATATTAAGTTGGTTAGATAGTATAGATAAAATATTTGAAAAATATGTAATTAAATTTAAATTAAGTAATATAGAATTGGTACCAAATTTAACAATGAATGTATTGATTTATGCTGTTTCTAAAGAGTACGGAAATGTAGTTATAAAACTAAGCCCACCAGGAAAGACAGCAATAAATGAAATAAATTATTTAAAAATTAATAAATCTAAATATATGCCAAAATGTTATTATTATAATGTAGAAGATAGAATAATTATAATGGAACGTATTACTCCTGCAAATACACTACAAGATATTACTGATATTGATGCTAGAGTTAAGATATTTTGTGATATATTAAACGATTTATTAATAAAAGCTGA
>CANPWO010000063.1 GCA_947584535.1 uncultured Clostridia bacterium | reverse complement strand
AAATTAATTTTATCAAATTCTATTCCAACATTTTTAAAATAATTTGTAAATAATGGAATATATTTTTCTTTTGATTTATCTAGTTCTTCTAGATCTCCTGGAATATATACTATACTTTTGGTATTTTCTAATTCTGCTTTAAACATATCACCTAGGCCATGTCCAAATGCATCAGTATCTTCAAATCCACTACAATAATATCTAATCATATATTTCCACTCCTTTTTAGTTTCTTAATCTAAACTTAAATAATACAACTTTTATCTTTTATTTCATTTAATATTTTCATAACTTCTTCATATACTTGTAATTCTTTTTTATTAGTTACATTATTCATATACGGAGATACGAAATCATCAATTTCTGATAAAACTAAATCTATATTATTCTTATTTACTTTATCTTTAATAATTTCTAAACAAGTATTTTTATATCCTCTTATTGCACAACCTGCTAATGATTTATAATAAGATATTTCTGGCAATTTTGATTTTTTATATAAATCTAAGGCAATTTCATCGGTTACTTTTCTAGGATTATGTAAGATTATTTTGTTACTTCTAAATACTCCATGAGGAGCTGATTTACTAGGGCAATCTATTATTTCTGCATCAACAGGAATTTCTACATCATATAATGTATCCCCTCTTATTAACCATCTTAATATCTTATCTTCTACGCTAAAATTAAAACCTCCCATTTCTTTAGGATCTTTGGCACTAGGATTCCAATTATTTGAAATATTTATTTCATCAATTTTGTATTTTAAATCATTATTTGCACTAGACGATGTTCCAAACATAACTTTTAAATATTTACTCATGTTATTTCCTCCATTAAATATTAAGAATATTGATTTGTTAGTATTCAAGTGTGTTTTAGAAATTGACAAATATATCAATTCAAACTATAAAAATTATATCATAAATTAGAATATTTTAAAACTCGAACTACAATAGTCCGAGTTTCCTATTAATTTGGTGGAGATGGTGAGAATTGAACTCACGTCCGAAAATCCATGCATATAACTTTCTCCGAGTGCAGTAAATGTTTAAATCTTGTAACTATACTTTAACATTTACAAAAATGTATAGTTATGTGGTTAAAAGATACCCTCTAGTACTTAACCAAATACTAGATTTGTTAGCTAGATAAAATGATGCCTATAAAATCCCTCTAGCAAAGATTTTAGAGACATGACTGCAAATTAGGCAGCCATCATTACTGCATTATCGTCAGCGTTTATTTTATTTTCTCGTTTTTATAGTGGCCAACGAGAATCCACTACTCGCTTATTATATGAATTAAGATAACCGTCGAAACCTTACATCCCCATACTTTTATTATACCATAAATTAACCTAAATTTAAAGTATTTATATTTATTTTATAACTTAACTTAACTTAATTTTATTTAATTATTATTATGATTTTTGTTAATTTGACTTTTTGCTATAATTGTGTTATAATTATTATGTAAACGTTATTAACCTTGTATTTACTATGTAGGAGGATTTAAAATGGGTAAAGTGTATATGGAACTTGCAATTGTAAAATTAATTAAAAATTTTATTGCAAATTACAAAAGTAAAATAACCAGTCGGCTGGTAAAATGTCTATTCTACACCGTCTATTGTTTTATAGACGATGGGGATTTAGACCTTGGATCAAGAATGCTTTATAACAAAATATTAATTGCTTTTAATTACAATATTAAACACAAGACTAAAGCAATTGATGAACTGTATGATAATGTTACATATGATAATATGTATTTACCTTTTCAGTTTATTTTGGATAAAATAAAAGATCTTGAAAATGCAAAAGATCCAAGAAAAATCGCAAATGCAATTGAATCATGCATATATAAATATCACAAATATATGCATAACTACCAAACAATTGCAGAGCAAAGAAACCACATGAATATCTGCTATCTAGTAGAAGTAAGTTAATAACAAACACCTTAAAATCATAATATTGATTTTAAGGTGTTTGTTATTTACTCTGACTTTATATTTTATAGAAGTCGTTTTCAACTACTTTATGAAATCTTTCGGTATGTACTATATCTTTAATATCATCTGTATTAAACCCAGCAATTTTCAAAATTTCTTCTGTAGCACTGGGACCAGAGCCATAATAACCAGCAGTACAGTTATATATCGATATCCTTATGTTGCCATCTTTTGTCCATAACTGAAGTGGCCACTCTTTAGGGTCCGAATCTTCTGCGGGCATTCCCTTGGTTTTATCATAATAGATGTTTACCCGTTTTATTTCTTCATCCTTAAGAAACCTTTCGTAAATGTACCTAAAAAGGCTTACCGCTTCGTCACTTGTATCTCCCTTTATGACAATATTAATTTTTTCCATTTTTTAATCCTCCTAAAATTATTTTATCGGTAAATATAACTACCTATTAAATATTATATCATAGTTTTGTATATCTGTCAATTTTATGTAAATTGATTTTGGCATAAGCGCATAAAAAATATGCTACAAATAAAATTGTAACATACTTTTTATCAAATTTATTATGCTATATTATTCCATTTCAGCAGTAGCACCAGCAGCTTTTAAAGCTTCTACTAATTTTTCTGCTTCTTCTTTTGGCATAGCTTCTTTTATAGTCTTTGGAGCTGAATCAACTAAATCTTTAGCTTCTTTAAGACCTAATCCTGTTGCTTCTCTAACAGCTTTTATAACTGCTATTTTTGTAGCGCCAGCATCTTTTAATACAACATTAAATTCACTCTTTTCATCAGCGCCAGCAGCAGCACCACCAGCAACAGCAGCACCACCAGCAACAACAGCAGCTGCAGCACTTACTCCAAATTTTTCTTCGATTGCTTTAACTAAATCAGCAAGTTCGATTACAGATAATTTTTCAATTTCTTCAATTAATTTTTCTATTTTTTCCATTTTAAAATTCCTCCTTAAAAAATATATATAAATTAATTTTTTTACTTTTTATTTATGCATTTTCTTCTAATTTTTGTCTTGTTTGATCAAGAACTACGGCAAGATTACGTATATTTCCAAGTAATGCAGATGCAAGCATTGCATATAATGTATCTTTTGATGGTAAAGTAGCAAGTTTTTTAACTTGTTTAATATCTATAACTTTTCCATCCATCATTGCCATTTTTATATTATAAAAATCATTTTCTTTTGCATAATCATTTATTATTTTTGATGGTGAAACATAATCTTCATAACTAACTACTACTGCAGTTGGTCCTTCTAGATTACCTTCAAATCCTTCAATATTTGCTTCTTTTAAAGCATATGATAATGTTGAATTTTTAACTACCATATATTCATTTTGAGCTTCTCTTAAATCAGCTCTTAATTTTGTATCATCTAAAACTGAAATACCTCTATATTCAGTTAAGATTATCATTTTTGCTTTTTTAAATTTATCAGCAAGTTCTTCAACTCTTGCTTTTTTAGCTTCTAATACTTTTTGACTTGGCACTTTTATGACACCTCCCTTTATATATACAAAAAAGTTTCTGCAAGACCTTTTACCTACGAGATATTTAGTCTAAACAGAAACTCTATATTTTCCGTTTACATTATATAAATACCTCGGTAGGATTTATGGAATATTTCCACCTACTGTCTTGGGTTTATTTTAATTCCTACACCCATTGTTGTTGATACAGCAATAGATTTAAGATATGTGCCTTTTGCAGCTGCTGGTTTTGCTTTTACTATTGCATCTAGTAAAGCATCATAGTTTTCTTTTAATTTTTCAGCACCAAAAGAAACTTTACCGATTGGACAATGAATAACATTATTTTTGTCTAATCTATATTCAATTTTACCAGCTTTTATTTCAGATACAGCTTTTGTAACATCCATAGTTACAGTACCAGATTTAGGATTTGGCATAAGACCTTTTGGGCCAAGTAACTTAGCTATTCTTCCAAGAGAAGCCATCATATCAGGTGTTGCAACTACAACATCATAGTCAAACCAGTTTTCAGATTGGATTTTTTGAATCATATCATCATCACCAACATAATCTGCACCAGCTTGTTTAGCTTGATCTGCTTTTTCTCCTTTAGCTAAAACTAATACTTTTTTTGATTTACCTGTTCCATTTGGAAGTACCATTACACCTCTAACTTGTTGGTCAGCTTGTTTACCGTCAACTCCAAGTTTAATATGCATTTCTAAAGTTTCATCAAATTTAGCTTTAGGCATTTTTAGTGCAAGTTCAATAGCTTCCATTGAATCATATAGCTTTCCTTTTTCTATTAATTTAGCTGCTTCTATCATTCTTTTGCTCATTTCTTTTTTCCCCCCTTTGGTAATAACGAACTTTTAAGTTCTCCCATAATTAACCTATAACTTCGATCCCCATTGATCTAGCTGTACCTTTTATAATAGATACTGCTGATTCAAGTGATGATGCGTTTAGGTCTTTCATCTTTATTTTTGCAATTTCTTCAACTTGTGCAAGAGTAACTTTTCCAACTTTTTCTTTGTGTGGTTTACCAGATGCTTTATCAATTTTAGCAGCTTGTTTTAAAAGTACTGCAGCTGGTGGAGTTTTTAATACAAACTCAAAAGTTTTATCAGCATAAACAGTAAGTACTACTGGGAATACCATACCATTATCTTTTGCTGTTTGCTCATTGAAAGCTTTACAAAATTGCATTATATTTATTCCAGTTGGTCCAAGTGCAGGTCCTACTGGAGGTGCTGGATTAGCTTTACCAGCTTGAATTTGCAATTTAACAACATGAGTTACTTTCTTTTCAGCCATCATTTTCACCTCCTTAAAATAGGATTATATATAAATATACTTTAAGAAGTATATTATTAGCTTTTTAATTTGCTTTTTGTATTTGATTAAATTCTAAATCTACAGTTGTTTCTCTACCAAACATAGATACTTTAACTTTAACCCTTTTCTTATCTTTAAATATCTCTTCAATAGTTGCAGGATAATTGTAAAAAGGCTCTGTTATTATTCTTACACTATCTCCTACCTCAAAGTCTAGATTTATTATATCATCTATTCCAAGAGATTGCATTTCTTTTTCTGTTAGTGGTAATGGCTTATCCCCAACTCCAACAAAATCAAAAATACCTTTTATACTTTTTACAATATACCAAGTTTCATTTGTCATTATCATTTTAACTAATACATATCCAGGAAAAACTTTTTTAATAGATGATTTTTGTTGTCCATCTTTTATCTCGATTTCTTCTTCCATGGGTATTATTATCTCTTGTATCTTATCTTGTAGACCTCTGTTTTCAACAATTTTTTCTAGAGTCGCTTTTACTTTATTCTCATAACCAGAATAAGTATATACAACATACCAATGAGCTACATCAGCTATGTTCTCTTTTTCCAAATTTCTCAACTCCTTTGTTTATGTAAGTATTAGCCAAGTTTGTTTCCTATTATATTCCATAATTTTCCATCTAAAAATTCTAGAATCATATCAGCTCCAAGTACAATTACAGCAAATGCAAGAACTAATAACAAGACCAATACAGTGTTATTAATTAATTGATTTTTTGTAGGCCATACTACTTTTTTTAGTTCTCCTTTTACACCTTTTATAAATCCCTTTGCCATATTTCAAGACACTCCTTATATTACTTATTTTGTTTCTTTGTGCATTGTATGCTTACCACAGAATTTGCAGAATTTATTTACCTCAATTCTATCTGGATTATTTCTCTTATTTTTTTCAGTTTCATAATTTCTTTGTTTACATTCTGTGCATGCTAATGTTATATTTTCTCTCATAAAAAAAACACCTCCACGTTACTTAACTTATGTATGCTTATTAATTTTAACATAAAATAAAATGAATGTCAACAAAATAGACGCTTTTTTATGTAAAAAAAACTATAATTTTACAAATCGTTGAATTAAAAAGTAAATGCCCAAATCATATACGTAGTTTTAAAATTTATTAAAATTCACAATTAAATGCCCATTTTTATATTAGTTTACATATTTTTTAAAATTACTAT
>CANPWO010000062.1 GCA_947584535.1 uncultured Clostridia bacterium | reverse complement strand
CTAACATTGTATCATAATGTAATAATGTGTGTCTTTTTATTTTTTTAAACCGGTCACTTAATTTTACCATTTATATAAAAAAATATTTATTTTAAATTTGCAAAATTTAAATGTATATGATACAATTTAATAAATATAAGAGGTGATTTATTTTGGAAGAGTTAATAGAAAGTATCTGTGATTATGTTAGAAAGCCATATACTGATTATGCAGTAATGTTAAATGGTGAATGGGGAAGTGGAAAAACATATTTTTGGAATAATAAGCTAAGAAGCCGTTTAGAATCTATTCAAACAAATGGAAAGAATTATAAAACAATATATATGTCATTATATGGTATAAATAGCTTAGAAGAAATAAGCAAAAAAATATTTATTGAAACTAACCCTATGATTAGTAAAACACTAAAAAAATTTGTTGATACAAGGGAAGGTAATAGAATACCTGAGTATGTTAAAACAGGACTTGATATGGCTAATTTATTTGGATCAATGAATTTTAATTCTGATAAACTAGATTTTTCTAAGTTATTTTCAATTGACGATAAAATACTTTGCTTTGATGATTTAGAAAGAGCTAATGTAGATGTTATTGATATACTTGGTTATATTAATAATTTTGTTGAACATGATGGAATAAAAACAATATTAATTTGTAACGAAAAAGAACTTGCAACAAAGTTTAAAAATAGTAATATGGAATTTAAAACATTTATTGCTTCATATATATTAGATAAAGAAGGCGTTTTAAAACCAAATGATAAGAAAACAGAAGAAAATTCAAAGCCACTTGCTAATATATTAGAAGATAAAATAACAGATATTTTTGATAGAGCAAATGCTTATGAAAGAATAAAAGAAAAATTAATTGGTGAAACATTTGAATATGTACCTGAATATCCATATATTTTAAATGGAATGATTATGAAATATTCATATAATGAGAAACTAATTGATTTCTATAAAAGAAATTCACATTTAATTATAGCAGCATTTAAAAAATCAGGTACAGGAAACTTAAGAATATTAAAACACGCATTAAATGATTTTGAAAGAATATTTGAAGCTACTTTAAAGGAATATCCTGATATAAATTATGACATACTAAGAACAATGCTTACATTTACCATTGCAATGTCATTTGAAATAAAAGCAGGAAACATGGTTAAAGAAAAATTAAGATTAATTGAAGATAATGATCAATATAGTTCTATAATATTTACATCAAAAATATTAAATGATAGTAATCAGTTTTATTTAAGGGAATTTGATAATAAATATTTCTTTAATGATTCTTCAAAATATAAATTCTTTAAGTTTATTGAAATTTATGTTAGAACTAGAATGTTTGAGGAAAAACAATTTAAGACTGATTTAGATAATGCAATTAATTCATATAAAGATAATAAAAATAACGAAGGTAAAAAATATTTAAGATTATTAAATGATAGTTATTGGAAAATGTCTGATTTTGAATTTGAAAGCTTATGGCAACAAGTTATAGATGAAGTTAAAGGTGGACAAGTTGAGCTTAAAGAATATGTTAAGTTATTTATAATTATGAAATATCTACTTAGCATTGGTTTAGTAAAAATGCCTGTTAATGACTTAAAACAAGATTTTATACTAGGCATCCAACTTTCTGCAACTAAAAATATGTCAGAACTTGATATGCTATCAACAAATCTTGATATGGATATAGATTACGATACCCAAGATAAAGACATACAAGAAATAAAAGAAAAATATTTATCAATTAGGAAAAAAGCAATTACAGAAATTGCAACTGATAAAGCAAAAGACTTATTTAAGAATATTCCAAATAATATTGGTGATTTCTACAAGCAAATAATGGGAGAATATTCAGATATTCCAGTATTTTCTCGTTATGATATGGGCGATTTATATGAAAAACTTGACCTTACTTCAAACTATGATTTATACAATATTATAGATATGTTAAATGTAAGGTATAAAGATAAGAAAGAATTACTTAAAGAAGATTCAAAAAATCTTAAAAAACTTGCAGAAATTATTAGAAAAAATAAGAAAGATGAGCAAACAATTAAACAAGCGCTACTTGAAAACATGGCAAATACAATAGATAAATTACATATTAAATAAATTTATTAATTAATAATTATTTAATCAATTCCTACCTAAGTCGTATAAAAAACAATACACAATGCCATAATAATACTAAAAATAAATTACAGGAGGTAAAAATGAAAGCTACAGGTATTGTTAGGAAAATAGATGATTTAGGTAGGATTGTTATACCAAAAGAAATTAGAAAAAGTTTGCATATACATGAAGGTGATCCACTTGAGATCTTTTTGCAAACAAAAGGTGAAATAATTTTAAAAAAATATGCACCAATGGGAGATATGATTGATTTAGCAACTAAATATGCTGAAACAATATATGAAGAAACTAGTTTTCCAGTATGTATTACTGATTCAGAAACTGTTATTGCAATATCTGGAGTGTCAAAAAATGAATATATTACAAAGGAAGTTAGTGATGAGATTCTTCATATTATGAAAGAAAGAAGAAATTTTGTAGCATTTGATAGGCCAACTATTCCAATTTTATTAAATGAACAAAGTAATAAGTATTCATCAGAAATTATATTGCCTATTATTTCTAATGCAGATGTTCTAGGTACAGTAATTTTATTTTCACATAATGATAAAAGATTAACTCTAAATGAAGAAAAACTAGCTAAATCTATTGTAAAGCTTTTAACAAAACAATTAGATTAATAAATACATTATAAGGGGTGAGGAATTTTTGTTTCAATATAAACCGAAAAAATCAAGAGAAATTTATGATGAAACAATTGCACATAGAGGTTTTCATTTTAAATTTCCTGAAAATACTATGCCTGCATTTATTGAAGCAGTTAACAAGAATTTAGCAATTGAGCTTGATATTCGTATAACCAAAGATGATGAGATAATTTGTCTGCATGATAGATATACTAAAAGATTACTTGGTGAAAAAGGAAAAGCATCTGATTTATTATATAGTGATATTGAAAAACTTAATGTGTTATATACTAAAGAAAAAGTACCTACATTAAAAGAAGTACTTGAGATAGTTGATGGTAAAACTACTTTGCTTATTGAAGTAAAGGGCTATTTTAATAAAAGATTTGAAGTTAAACTTGTAAAGTTATTAAGTACATATGAGGGAAAAGTATATTTTCATGCTAAAAATATTTTCACATTTTTTAAATTAAGAAGTATATGGAATGATAAAGTATTTTGGGTACTTAATCCTCTTAGAAAAAGGTTTAATTTTATAAAAACAAAACTATATAAAAACATGATAAAAGAAAAATAATAAGGTGGTCTATAAACCGCCTTTTTTCGCTTAAATATTGACTTTTAGCTATTTTTTTGGTATAATTAATATTAGGGAATTTTTAAACTTTTAAGAAATTTTTTTGAAAGGAGTGCTAAATAATATGTATAGAAGTATTTTAACAATAATACTTACACTTTTTTCCTTCTATTACTATTTATTTAGTATTAAAGGAAATATTAAAATTGACAAACGGAAGAATATATACTTGCTTGCATACTTTTTAATAATTTACAATGTAATGTATTATGCAAGTATTGTATTTTTAGGTGGTATATCAACGAAACAAATTAGTTTTAATATAATACTCTGCTCTCTATTTTTTATTATTATAATAGCAAAATCTACGATTTATTCATTTATGCCAAGAAAATCTAAAGAGATTTATGAGTGTGTTTTTATGCATAGAGGTTTTCATGTTGGTGTTGCAGAAAACTCTCTTGAGGCATATAAGCTTGTAACAGGAAAGTTTGGTATAGAAATGGATATTAGATATTTAAAAAAATCTAATAAAATAATCTGTTTCCATGATAGATATACAAGTAGATTACTTGGTGTACCTGGAAAAATATCAAATTTCTCTTTTAATGACTTAAGACGGTATAGGCTAAAAGGAAGTAAATCACGAGTTACTAGCTTAAATAAAGCTTTAGACGTTATTAATGGTAAATCAGCTTTGCTAATTGAAGTTAAAGGCTTATTAACTCAAAAATATTTTAATGAGTTAAAACGACTCTTAAATAAGTATAATGGTAAATATTACTTTCATTGCAAAAATATAATAACTTACTTTAAGTTAAATAAATATTTTCCTAATAAGGTATTTTGGATACTTAATATATTTAGGAAAAGATTTAGCTTTGTAAAGGGAAAACATTATAATGGTATTTTTGGAATGATTAAGGGACTTGTGCAAGATGCTTCAATTGAAATACCAACACTTGAAGATATTTCACAAATTTTAGTAAAGGCAATTGAGGGAAGTGATTCAGTTCAAGAAGTATGTACAACGATAAGTCAAGTGATGAATAACTATACATCAAGAACAAACAGTGATCATTGGCTTATGAAATCATTAAAGCTTCATCGTGGAATTATATCAAATAAATATCCTGAAAACTCAACTGAATCAATTGAAGCCTGTATTAAATTTGCAAAATATACCAATACTTATATAAGTATAGAGCTTGACTTGATTTACAAAGATAATAAGATTTTATGCTATCATAGTGACAAAATAAGCCAGAAGTTAGGACAAGATAATTCATGTGCCCAAAAAGTTGATATTGAAAATTCTATTTCATTAGAGGAAATAATAGATATTGCTAAAAATTCTAATGCAGAAGAATTAGTTTCTTTTATTTTTGATATTAAAGATTTTCATATGTCAAATAGGGTACTTGAAAGAGAATTCATAAGAATTATTGAAGAAACAAACTTTAATATGAATTTCTCCGTTCAATCTTGGAATCCTTTAGTGCTTATGTATTTTGAAAAAAATAGACCTGAATATATTAGAGGACAGGTAGGACATAGTTTAAGTGGCCTTATTAAATATGTTCCGTTAAATGGTATACCTTGGGTAGTTAATGTTCTATTATTTAACTTAAGTCACGCTGATTATTGTGTATATGATGCAAGTCCTTTTATTTATGTACTTATCAAGTATAATAAACTTAAAGGTAGACCTGTACTTATCTATGCACCTAAATCGGAAATTGAAATAGAAGGCTTTATTGGTAAAGAACAAATAGAAGGCTTTTTCGTAGAAAATGTACTTGACTCTAAATCATGGAGTAAAAGATACATTCGTCAATTTAAAAAACATGATTAAGACACGCTAAAATTTTTTAGTGTGTCTTTTTTGTGTGCCAGGCATGGCATATAGCTAGGTGGTGAAAGTCCACTGTACACGTAAGTATCTGCGAAGTATTAGAGAAGCACAACGCATTAACAGTGATGTTAGGGCTAAAGGAAGTGTGGAACAAAATCGTGGCTCAACGAACAGAAACTTGATACTAAGGCTGTATAAAGGGATAAGGTTACAAAACAAACTAAAGTCCAAAAGATACACGTAGCTTTATGCAGTAAATCAAGTGGGTAAACGAGGAAAGTTATATGTCTTACCCTGGGAGATCTCATGAACGAGAAAACGTAGCTTTAAAATCAGTGAGTCAATGTCGGTCGAAAAAGGTTTATCATGAGAAGTCAGCAAAGGTCATAGTACTTATGAAATATAAGGAAGGACTGAACAATTTATAGTGTTTAAGTACACTAAGATTATGTTAGTCATAAATCAGAATGTAATAAAAGGTAATAAGTAGAACGTATATCTATGTATAAATCCTCAAAAGATAAATGACTAATGTTGAAATTAGAAAGGAAAGAACAAGTATGGAATTACTAGAAAAGGTCTTAAATGACAATAATTTAATTGAGGCATACAAACAAGTATACAAGAATAAAGGAGCAAGTGGAGTGGATGGTGTAACTGTTGATGAACTAGGAAAATATATGTATATGCATAAAGAAGAAATTAAAGAACAAATAAGAAAAAGGAAATATAAACCTAGTCCAGTAAGGAGAGTATATATACCAAAAGAGAATGGAGATAAACGAGGACTTGGAATACCAACTGTAGTAGACAGATTAATACAACAAGCAATAGTACAAGTATTATCCCCAATATATGAGAAACAGTTTAGTGAAACAAGTTATGGCTTTAGACCAAACCGCTCATGTGAAAAGGCAATCACAAAGCTCTTAGAATACTTCAATAATGGATATACTTGGATAGTAGATATAGACTTACAAAAATTCTTTGATACAGTATGCCATGATAAATTAATATCTATAATTATGAGAACAGTACATGACGGGGAACTAGTGTCATTAATAAGGAAATACCTAGTAAGTGGAGTAATGGAAAATGGTGTAGTAAGACCCACAGAAGTTGGTACACCACAAGGAGGTAATCTATCGCCATTATTATCTAATATAATGTTAAATGAATTAGATAAAGAACTTGAGAAAAGAGGGTTGAGATTTACCAGATATGCTGATGACTGTATTATCGTAGTCCAAAGTGAAAAAGCAGCAAATAGAGTTATGGAAAGTATAACGAAATTTATTGAAAATAAACTAGGGCTAAAAGTCAATGTAGAAAAGAGCAAAGTAGCAAGACCAAAGCAAATAAAATACTTAGGTTATGGATTTTACTATACAAAGACAGGGATAATCAAGCCAAAACCTCATTTGAAGTCGATCCAAAAGTTTAAAAGGAAAATAAAGCAACTAACAAAAAGAAGTTGGAGTATATCACTGGACCAAAGAATTACAAAATTAAATCAAGTTATAAGAGGGTGGATAAATTATTTTAGAATTGCGGATATGAAAGTAAGCATGAGTAATATAACTAGTCATTTGAGTAGAAGAATAAGATGTATAATATGGAAACAATGGAAAACTTGTAGACATAGATACGAAAGCCTGATGAAACTAGGAATAACAAAAGAAAAAGCAAAAAGAACAGCATATAGTAGAGCTAGTTATTGGCATAACTCAATGTCTATCGTACTTCATGTGGCAATATCTAATGAAAGGCTTAAAAGAAAAGGACTAGTGTTTCCACTAGACCATTATTTAAAAGTACATACTGAAATATAAATTGAACCGCCGTATACCGAACGGTACGTACGGTGGTGTGAGAGGGACAAATTTACAATTGTAAATTTTCTCTACTCGATT
>CANPWO010000061.1 GCA_947584535.1 uncultured Clostridia bacterium | reverse complement strand
TCAATGAAACATGGAGGAATACTGGTGTGAAAAATATAAGAAGAGATAAAACAATAGGAATACTTTTTAAATATTTTTCTGAAATATATTTTAACAATTTGGAAAAAAGAGTTTGCAATATCTATGGGCCTGTAAATGTTGGTAAAACCTTTTTATTAAATGACTTCAAAAATAGAATATCCAATGAATATCCAAATTTAAATGTGGTTGAAATTGCTTTAAATTATAATACTGAGAAAATTGAAGACATTATTATTTCCATAAGAAATCAGATAAATTGTCAATGCCCTTTATTTGATTATATTTATTATTCATATTTAGATATAGTATTCCCTACACGTACAAATAAGTTTCATCCACCTATTTCTATAACGGCCATTGCAGAAATAATTTTGAAGATATCTTTGGATTTAATAGAAAAGAATGCCGCTTTAATAGGGCTATTAAAATTAATTGGATACAGTAAATTATTAGAACATATAAAGGATTCAACAAATAAGAAATTTCTATCCAATAAATGTAAAAACATATTAAACCTTGATAATAATACTTTTGTTAATCCATCGCCTGAAATATTAAAAAGTTTATTCTATCCTTTATTTATTGAAGATTTAAAAACCACGTATGATAATCAACCGTTCTTGTTGGCTATTGATAACATCAATTCAATTTCAACAAAACATTTATTGTATAACTTTATAAATGAATTGCCATTTGGACTGATAATTGTTGTTAGTAGAGAATGCATATCCGCCCAAATATTGCATAACAGAAAATGTATTTTAGTAGATAAATTAGATGAAAATGATGTAAAAAACTATCTTACAGAAATTTTATTGCCAAAGCACTTTAGACTACTTCAAGACTTACCTGTTGGAATCTATATGCCAATAGCATTAGAACGTTGTGTAGATATTTATAGTTCTATTCAAAATCAGAGTCTTGATAAGGTAAAGGCAAGATTTGAAGAGGAAATAAAAAGATCAGTTGATATATCATTTATTGATCATTTAAGTGATAATATTCAGGATATTATTAAAACAATTACTGTAGTCGGAATATTTGATGAATCTTTATTTCGTTCCTCTTTTCCAATCAATAAATATCATTACTTTAATCAGATATGTAGTTGTACGTTTATAGAAGTGATAAAAAGGACAACTGAATATGTTTTGTACGAAATAAAAGATGACATGCAGGATATAAGTTCTGAAGTATATACTGATGCACAAAAAATGTATATATTAAATTTTTTCTTAGAAAAATATATTAAAAGTACTACAATAATTAATGATGCTTCCATGGCGGAAGTTATATTCCGTAATTTTATAAATAAATATAATCAAATTAATAATAATCTTATGATAGATAGTTCTACGAAAGAATACTTAATGAATTTATTTTTTAACACATATGGTTACACAAATAATGAAGCTTTAGAAGAAATAGCTTTGACTATTACCAACAATAATCTTAATGACATAAAAAAAGCTATTATCATAATAATAAGCAGTTTTGATAATACAACCAAGGAAACATATAAATATAACGAAAACGAATTTCTTGAGTTAGGGAAGTATAGATTTGCACCATCTTTAGCGATTTCAAATTATTTATGTTTTTCCGGACAATATGAAGAGGGAATACAAGGCTTCAAACAAATATATAGTAATATCCCTGTAAAATTCACTCAAAATTGGGTATATGAAAAAGCTATTATAAATAATGCAGATGCCTTAATGATGCAAGGGAAATTTTCTTCTGCATTAGCTATATATAATCAGTTTGGATGGCTTAATAATATATCCAGTTGGCGACTTAAAAATGCATATGATAAGAGAAAACAAAAAGCTCATATTTATAGATTTAACTTAGATTTGGAAAATGCTGAAAATCAATACCGTTCACTTATAGATGATTATCATTTTTCGGAAAATCTTGTTACCTGTGCAAAAGTTAATTTGCTTGAAACAATGTGTTTTTATAATCCACAATATGTTATTAATAATTATAAGGAATGTATACAGGTGTGTGAGAGACTGTCGCTAGGTAGAAGTATTGGAAAGATATATTATTCTGTGGGGATAGCATATATCGTTATCGGGAATTATAATGAATCAGAAAATTTTATTAAAAAAAGCATCTCAAGCAATTACAAAGTAGGATATTTAGCAGGAAATATATTTGCTGGTCTAGCTAACTGCTATTTGGATTATTCACGATATAACTGCATAAAAACAAATACTTACAATAATATTAAAAACCTAATAGATAAATTACATGTTTACGATTTTTTATATCTACCAATTTCTATTATGCAGAAAGATCAATCTCTATTTGATTACTGCAAAGTCAACTACGAATGGCTTGAGTTCGACAAAACCGTAAAAAATTACAACCATTTTCTTGAAACTATTATATCGAAGGGGGTTACATTATGAAAAAATTTATTAATGAATTAAAGGAATCATTACAACAACAATCGGATATTTTTGATGACACTTTAATTCTTAATCCAGTAGAAAATGTACCATTTAAAGATATCTTAGAGCCATGTTCAGGTTTCTTACACGGCTTATATAATACTGATACTGTGCGTGATTTGGAATCAAAATACAATTCAAAACTACAATTTAGCGGAAGAGACCAAATTACGCAAGATATAAATGAGATATATAATCAATGGGCCAAACTACTGGGTGGCAAGAAAGTTTCTATGAGATTGCTATCGGGATTGCACGCACATACAGTGTTATTTATGGGGATAAGTAAAATTGGAGATAAAGTTCTTTATTTGCCAGAAAAAGCTGGTGGTCATACATCCGGAAAATCTATTCTGAAACGTTTAGGTCTACAAATAATGGAATTGCCTATTGACTATGATAATTTTAGAATTGATATCGAAAAAGCTAAAACAATATACGATTCATTTAATCCAGATATTCTATTTGTTGATAGAAGCGAAGGGTTAGTATATGAGGATTTTACAGAATTATGTTCATATTGTGACTGTTATAAGGTGTTTGATGCCTCGCAATACTTAACTAATATTATCTGCAAAGATTATAAGAATCCTTTCGAAATGGGATTTAATCTTATTTTATCTACTATGCATAAAAATCTTCCAGGACCACAACGGGCATTTGTATGTAGTAAAGAGGAGGATAAGATGTGGAAGCAATTAAAATCACACATCAGCACATATGTATCTAATATGCATGTATTTACAATTTATTCGGCTGGATTATTATTGGGACATATAGATCAACTATATATATTATCAAAAAGGATGTTAGAAAATTCAACATTATTGGACAAATGCTTATCCGATAATGAAGTTACTGTAATAGAAAGAAAATACTTTAACGACGAGATGCCAACACATCATTGCTGGATAAAAAGTAATGGACAAGAGGAGGCTTTTAAATTATATTTGTCTTTAGAACAATTAGGATTAATGTCCAATTACAGATTATTGCCATACAATATAGGATACGGTTTGAGAATAGGTATGTCTGGGGCAACAATGTCAGGGCTTAAACCTGAACATATACCAGAATTAGCATACATAATTGGAATAGCATATAAAGATGGTTATTCAGAACAATTAAAGGGGCGAACAACAGATTTTATAAAACACATAAAGGAAAGAGCAAATGAATAATAAAGTATATTATCACACAGCACCATATAAAATTGAAACTTTAAATAATACTATTGCACTTCCAACAAAAGAATATGTAACCGTTAAATATCTTTACTGTGGGATATGTGGTGGTGATTATTCTACTTATATTGGAAGGCGTAACAATTTCCCATATTCCTTGGGGCACGAATTTATTGGCAGAGTTATCAACATAGGTAATGATGTTTCAACTTTGCATATAGGAGATTACGTTATATCAGATTTTAATTATCGATGTGGTGAATGTAGTAATTGTATATCTGGTAAAAGCCATTTATGCTTGCAAAATGACATTCAAAAATTTACCAATAGGGCTTTTTCTCAATATGGAAATATTCATAAGAACTATCTTTATAAAATTCCGTTATTCAGCTTTTTGCCTAAGGCTTGTTTGATAGAACCTTTATCATGTGTAATTCATGCCTGTAATCTATGTAAGTTTAATAAGAACATGGATATTGTGATAAACGGCTGTGGAAGTATTGGTATGTTATTTGTTTTTTATCTCTCAAAAGTATTATCTTTTAAAAATATTTATATAAATGAAATCAATAAAACGAGAGAAAAAAATATTATAAAATATTTTCATGTAAAAGCTTATAAACCTGATATTATTGATAAGTATGATTATATTATTGAATGTAGTAATTCAACTGATGGGATGAAGAAATCACTTGATTTATGTAGTGTTGGTAATAATATTTGCATAATGAGCCATTTATATGGAACTAATACCTCTTTTGTTTATGAAAATATTTGTAAAAAAGAATTAGTCCCAATATTTCCATTAAGAAATGGAAATATTGATACTATTAAATTAGCAATAAATTATATCGACAACTTCTGGGATGATGATGCTAAAGATTTATTGGGAATATATGATGATATTTACCTTGCTTTTAGCCAAAAAAATATTACTGGTTTTAATAAGCAGATAGTTAGGATACCTCATTAATGTTTTCAAGTCGATTAATAAAATTTCTATAATTTTTTAATGTTGTATCAAAATCTAACCATTGAAATGCTTTCTTTAGTGAAATAATTGTATCATCATCTTTTTGCATAACGGCAATCGGAAGTCTGAAGAATAAATAGACTTCATTGTCATTTAATAATTTTTCTATTTTATCTAATGTGTCAGAAAAAATACTAGAATATCGAGCATATTCAAGATATGCTTGTGCCATATAAGCAAATAACTCCCCTGAACGGTATCCATCTATTTTATTTAATTGAATGCTTTCATCAATATTATTTTGAGCTTCTTCATAATCGCAAAGAAGAATATCAGCTATTGCTTTTGAGTAATATATTTTTGCTTCGTTTTTCCTCTGATTATCTTGCTTAACATAATCTAGTGCTATTTGAAAATTGTTAATAACATATCTTTCGTCATAATAACATTTAGTTTCAATTAAGTTTGTGCAAATATAAGCTTTTGTAGCTAAACCGCAATTATAGTGCTCTAATACTTTATTATATTCGTTAAATGCATCTTCCCATAGACCATTAAATCGATATAAGTGCCCCCGTGTCCGTTGTATTTGAAAAAAACTATAAAATGAAAATATAGAATCATCAATAGCTTTTTCCATATCGTTTGTGGCTTCAAGTGCATCGTAAAATTTCCCCTGTATAAGTTCCAAATCAGCAGTATATAATTTAATTTGTGAATAATACCAATGTATACATTCATCATCGGTTAATTCTTTGTTAAGAGTATTAAGTTTAACAGCTAATCGATAGTAATCTCCAGTGAGCGAATACGTGTACTGAAGAAAAATATCATAAGATTTTTTGTGATATCCGAGATTATTAGAATCTGATATTTTATTTAAGGAAAATAATGATTCTTTTGTACCATTTTTCTTTTCATTTATAGCATTCATAAGATGAATCATATCTGAAATTACTATATTAGTATTTCTTTTTACGTCTATGCATTGTAAATCAATGTTTGCATCAAAAATCATAAAAAATAAATCAAGTGTTTTTTCAACAATAAATGTCGGAACTTCAACACTATTATTGAAATCACTTTCTATGTTTATAATATTATATAGTAACATTACGATAATGTTAAGCGAAGAAATATTATTATAAACTTCACGATAAATTATATATTCAAGATAATTATTTAAATTGAAAATTATCTGCTCAAATGGTAGCACTTTTATTGCGTTTTTGCAAAAAACATCATGCAATTTTACAAAATCACCATCATTTTCTATATATTGAACTAAACTGACATTTACTATTTCTTTATAATCGTAATAAGGACAGGAAAGATTACAGGATTTAATAATATTTTCAAAAATATCCTTATTAAAGACTCGTACTGTTGTCAGATTAAGTATTACTTCCCGCCATTTGGGATCTAAATGATCTATAAATTTGCTAACCAAAGTTTCTCTATCATTAAAAATCGCTTTATTCATTATATTCTCATTGATAAGTTCTGATTCCTTTTTATAGACATTAACAGCTAAATCTACATATATAGGAACGCATTGAGTACTTTCAATAATGATATCTATAATATCTTGTTTGTTAATATGTTTAGATAAATATTTTCTTGTATCTTCTTCCGGATAAGCTTTTAGTTCGTAAGGTTTAAAGGCATCAAACTTCCACACCAACTTTTCTCTGCTTGTTATTATATGCAATCCCATTTGCAAGCTTGATATAAACCGAAATAACCACTCTGAGGATCCAGAATATGGTTTACTGGGAATATAGGAATCAAAAATAAAAACCAGATTTCTTTTTTTCCCCTTTTTGACTAATTGGTTCTCATTTCTTAATATATCCATACCTAAATAAATTGGTAAATTATATAGCAGTTCTGCTTTATTCATTTCATCAATATCATTAATATTATTCCAGAGAGGAATTTTTTTTAGATTTCTGTGAATATCACCAATTACATCTAAAATTCCACTTATACTAGGAATTCCCATTTGAACTGACTTTGGATTCAGTTTGCTTTGTAAAAAATCCACAGATTCCAAAAAAGAATCAGCAAAATTGCTGAAAAAATTGCTTTGAATTTTTCGGATAATTTTATTATCCAATTGATATATATCAATTTTTTCATGATACTTTAATAATGCATACTCAAACAGAATACATGAATGATCATATTGAGCAGCCAATTTAACTATATTTTCTATAAATTGCTTATTATTTGAAATTTCAAAAGACACTTTTATTAACTTGATTTTTTCAGATACTTTTGAGGAATGTGCTTTTATTTTTGACTCCAACTCATTTATTAAGCAAGTTTTTCCAGTCCCTCCCATACCATATATTGATATTAGTTTAAAAAAATCTGTTTCTTGTATCCGGTTTTTTATAATATCCATAATACATTCTCGAATTTCTGTTCTATCAACAAATTCTTCAATTTTTTTATGTTTGATTGGTAACATTCTATCCATAATTCCCCTCAAAT
>CANPWO010000060.1 GCA_947584535.1 uncultured Clostridia bacterium | reverse complement strand
TGAAACCATATTTATAATCAGAAGAATTTTTATCATACATAGATAAAAAGAATTCAACTCTTTCATCGTTGAGGGGAATATATCCAATTTGAAACCCATCATTGATTACAATAGCTTGCCATAACTTCACATTGCCTCTTCCTATCATAGGCGCTTCTCTTTCAAGAGCAGCCTCACTAAAACACCGAATATTTTCAGTACTATCATTCAATAAAGCAACAAGGAAGTTAGTTGTTAAAATACTTTCAGGAATGTCCTCCATTACTGGAGTACTATTATTTAGACAAAGAGCAAAGTAAAATTCTGGTGTCCGATATTTTTCAGGTGTGATATCTAAGAACTTGTTTTTTTCATGCATCTTTTTGGCAAAGCATCTAGCACCGAGAGTATACAGCTTCTGTGTCAAAACATCAGGTTTTCTTCTATATACAGAATAAAACCAGTCTTCACAATCGCCACGTCTGTCTACATAGCGCATATTAATAGATCTGAACATAGCACATGTTACCATCTCCTCATCGATGAACTCAAGTGGCATATATTCAAAATCATTAAGCTCGAATTCTAGTCCATAATAATTTGTTGCAATATGGTCTTTAAAGAACTGCTTATCAAACTTTTCTGGATGTGCTTTGACATATTCAACGATATCCTTGTATGCACCTGATAATGCGTGTAAGAAAAATTCTCTTGTACGATATTCCTCAGGGATATCTGCAAATTTTATTTTTCCATAGCTGATGGCATCTACATAGTGACCAGGTGTTAAATTGTCGGGAATGCATTCAACATTATCCCAACAATAAATCGGCATATCATCTTTGATGCCCTGTGAATAACCTTTCCGCTCGAACATTTCCTCGAGGCTCTTATAAGCCTGTAATTCTGTTATTTTCATTTTTTATCCTCCTTATTTATTTTTTATGTTTAAATGAAATTACGTGATTTGGAGGCCATATTGCCCTCCAAATTTTTGTAGGGTTACTTATATTAAAAAAACATATATTTATTATAACATATTTTACATAACTTTGCAAGTTTGACTTTTTTGCTATTTCTTTTATATGTTTTTTAGATATTCTTCTAATTTAGATAATTTTATCTTTTTAGACAAATTGGATATATGTATATTATTAGAATAATTAAAAACTAAAAAATCAATATTTTAATAATCACTCTGTGTTTCTTAATATATGAAATATTACTCTTTTCAACTTTTTTAGTGCTACTATTTACAAAAGTAAGATTAACTTTTGAAAATTTCTATATAAATTCAAGTCTTTACTTTAGACTTTCTTTAAATTGTAGTTCTTACTTAATTATCTTCACTTCAAATATTATCCCTCCTTTATATAGTTAGGATGATTTTTTGCAAAACAAAAAAATCAATCAGTTTATTTTCTGATTGATTTTTATATCTACTGTTCCTAAAAAGTTCGAACAGATTCGTCGTTGGAGCGGGTTGTGGGAATCGAACCCACGGCAAAAGATCGGAAGCCTTTTATTTTACCACTAAACTAAACCCGCATATTTATATATTAACATAAAATTATTATATTGTCAAATTGATAATATAAAAAACAAAGGTCATAAAAGACCTTTGTTAATTTTTGGAGCTGGAAGTCAGAATTGAACTGACGACCTGCGGTTTACAAGACCGCTGCTCTACCAGCTGAGCTATTCCAGCATGCAACACGTTTGGTGACCCGTAGGAGAGTCGAACTCCTCACTCCGCCGTGAAAGGGCGATGTCTTAACCGATTGACCAACGGGCCGCTTAAATGGTGAGCCATCGCAGATTCGAACTGCGGACAACTTGATTAAAAGTCAAGTGCTCTGCCAACTGAGCTAATGGCCCACAAAAATGTATTGCTTATATATAATACACTATTTTTTTTACTTTGTCAATACAATTTATAAAAATTGTTTAAGTTTTTTGTTAAAAATTATTAGTAATAATATAAAAAAATGTATGATTTTGTTGTCAAGTTTTATCAAAATATAGGAGAAATATAAAAAACGGTTGACTTTGTAATTAAACTTTTTTAAAATAAATTTAGGTGGTATAATTAATGATTTTTTTCTTTGATTTAGTTTTTAATCTTATTTATTTTATTCTTAGGCTATATTTTCTAGTGGATAAGTATTATATTTTTTCGATTAATGGAGGGAAATTAAAAAAATATATATTGAAAGATAATCTGCAAAGTGTAGCTAGCAGCTTTGATAAATCACAGAATAAGAATTTTATTCATAGTTTTTTGTATAAAATTAAGCCACCAAATTTAGTAATTACAAAAGATTATTTTGTAATAATATGTATTTGTATTTCTGTTATAATTCTTAAAACTTGTATTTCATTTAATTTTTTTATTTCTAATTTTTTGTATATTAATATTCTAGGTAAAAATATTGATTTAATCTCGTTATTTAAAGACTATGTAATCTATATTAAAATCATGTATTTTATTTCATATTCATTTGTAATCTTTGATTTTGTAATATTAATTTATTCTAAAATTTTTAAATCTAAGAGAAATATCAATAATGAAAAAATAAGTGAGTTTCCAGTTATAAATCTATATAGTAGAGAAAACGAAATAGTAACAATGCAAAATAAAGGCTTAATGCAAAATATATTAATAACAGGAAGTATAGGTAGTGGTAAAACAAGTTGCGCAATATCAAGTATATTAAGTGAATTATTATCATGTTATGTTTTCGGTCTTGTAATAGATATTAAGGGAAATTATATAGATACAGTAAGAGATATTGCAAAAGTATATAATTTATCAAATAAAGTAGTAGAAATATCTCTAAATAGTGAATATAAATATAATCCGTTAGCTAGTAATATCTCAAATTTTGAGCTTGCAAGTAGACTAAAACAAGTACTTACAATTTTATCAAATAAAAATGTAAGTGATTCATATTGGTTAGATAAGGCTGAAGGATATATTAGAGATTTTATAACTATAATGAGAGGATATACTAATAATATAAATTTTTATGAACTTCATATGCTAGTTGTAAATAAAGAGTACTTGTACAGTAAGTTAGAAGTTATAAAAAATAAAATACTAGATAATAAATTTAATGATAGTGAATTATTTGATATAAACTCTGCACTTTTAAATATTAAAAATGAGTACTTAAAATTAGATGAAAGAACAATAGGTATTATAAAATCTGAGATAACTAGAATAACAAATGTTTTTGCATCAAGTTCTAGTATATATAATCAATTCTGTACATCAAGCCAAAATATAAATTTTGAACAGGATAAAATATATGTATTATCTTTAGATATTGGCAAAAATAAACAACTTGCTAAAATTATTTCAACATATTTAAAGTTAGAATTCCAAAGTCAAATATTAAGTAGAAGAAATATAAAAAAGCCAATATTTTTTGTATGTGATGAATATCAAGAAATTGCAAATGAGCAAGATGCTAACTTTTTTGCATTATCAAGAGAGTATGAATGTGTTAATGTAGTTAGCATGCAAAGTTTTACATCACTCTTAAATGCAACAAATAGTGAAAGTGCAACTAAGGTTATAATACAAAATCTTGTAAATAAAATATGCTTTAGAAATGATGATATTTATACTGTCTCAGAGATTATAAAGTATATTGGAAAAGAAGTAAAGAAATATGAAACAGTAAATTATTCAGAAAGTTCTCAAAACTCAAAGTTTAGTATAGTTTCAAATAATTTTAGAAACTATAAATCAGGACTTTCTAAAAGTTTATCTTATGCTGATAAAATTGACTATTCTTTAAATGAAGAATACTTTACAAATATTTTAAAAACATTTGAGGCTTTAATATTTTATTCAGATGGTAAAAAGATGAACATTATAAAAAAATTTAATTTAAGAAGGTGGGATGAAAATAGAGACTAAAAAAATTATATTAAAAAAATGTATTGTTTTATCTATAGTATTTTTAATTTTAATTCTTAATTTAGGCATGGTTTATGGAGCTACAGATCCTACATTAGTTACTAAAGTTAATTCTGCTTTTAAGAAAATTAAAGGATATTTAGTAAAAATATCACTTCCTGCTGCTGGAGTCGCTATTGCAAGTGGAGTATTAATTAGAAAGTTTAGTTTTGGGAACGAAGAAAAAATGGTTATGGGCAAAAAAATAATTGTTAATGCAATACTTGGATATGCTATTATTATTTCAATAGATATTATATTAAAATTTGTAGATTCAGTAATTTAATATGAATATTAATAATTTACTTGAATCATTAAACGTATTAATTGAAAAATTTTTAAATTCTATTGAAGGACAAGTATTTGATATTTTAGATAAAATTACTTTAGTTGGCCCTGAAATATTGAAAAATGAGCCACTTAAGCATATTTTCTTTGAAAGTAAGATTAACGGTATAATAGTAATAGCTAATGCTTTAATTTTATTTTATGCGTGCTATTATATTTTTACAAGGATTTTAAGTATGTATAATGGGGCTGAAGTTGAAAGTGTGAATAACTTTGTTTTTAAAATTATTATAATAGTGTTATTAGTTAATAATAGTTACTATATTTGTGATGAAATACTTACTATTAACAGTACTTTTTGTGAAAGCGTAGATAATTTTTCTAAGGAAATAGTTAAACATGAAGTTAATTTTACTGAATTTAAAAATGAGATAGTTTCGCTTAAAAGTGTAATAGAGGGTGATAATTTAACTATTGAAGGAATTATAAAAAGTATGTTAGCATTTGGAAGTATGTCCATGCTTGTAACATTTTCTATAAGATATGTGACTATTATACTACTTATTATCATAACTCCAATTGCTTTAGTTTGTCTAGTAAGCAATGTTTCAAGAGGGATAACTAAAATGTGGGGTAAATTATTATTTGTTAATCTTATTATGCAAATATTTGTTAAGATTATATTAATTATACCTTTAGCCTATAAAGATAAAGATACAGAATTATATAAAATTATACTACTTGGGTCAATGTATATTTTATATAAATCAAACTCTTTTATACGAGAATTAACTAGTCAAATTTCTATGCCAAAATTAAGTAAAGGATAATAATATGCAAAAGATAAATGAACAAAGAATATACTCAAATTATAAAAGAAATTTAAAGTTTTTAGGTGTGATTGATTATCAGTCTTTAGTTGTAATAGTAATATATATAATAGCAATAATATCAATACTTAGACTTTTACCATTAAGTATTGAGTTTACAATATATATTTTTATGTTTATGGTAATTCCAGTTATTGCAGTTTTTTGTATTAATATTAATAATGAAAGTACTATAGATGTATTAATTATAATTATAAAATATATTTTAAATAAAAAAATTTTTGTAAGATTAGAACAAGCAAAAGAATATAAACCATGCAAATATAATTAAGTAAATGAATTAATAAGCGAGTGAAAATTTATTCACTCGTTTAATTTATAAATTTTTAACTATAAGAAATATTAAAATAATGAAAATATAAAAAAGTAATATATTAACAAAATATTTAAAATATAATAAGGAAAAAGTAAATTGGATATAATATTAAACAATGAAGCTAACACGAAAACTAAAGATAGTAATATTATTGAAATCAAAATTTGAAAAGTGTTAAATAAAATAATTAAAAAGTGTTAAATAAAAGTATTGAAAAGTGTTAAATAATATGTTAAAATAATACATAGGAGTGATAAAGATGAGTTTAGTACCAAAAGATTATCGAAAAAGATTAATAGATGAAAAAATAGATAAATATTTAAAGATTTTTAAAGCTATATCAATTGAAGGTCCAAAGTGGTGTGGTAAGACATGGACATCCTTAAATCATGCTCAAAGTGTAACTTATATGACGGAAAGAAGTCCAAGAGATTTAGCAAAAGTTGATCCAAAATACATTTTCAACGAAAAAAGGCCACAATTAATAGACGAATGGCAACTTGTTCCTAGTATTTGGGATTCAGTAAGACACGAATGTGATAATTCAAAAGATACAGGAAAATTTATACTTACAGGTTCAACATCTTTGGATAAAAATGAAAAAGAGGAAGTAGTTTTTCATTCAGGCACTGGAAGAATAGCAACAATGAGAATGTATCCAATGAGTTTATATGAATCAGGAGATTCTACAGGAGATGTTTCAATTTCAGACATGCTATCAGGAAGTGTAAAAGGAAAATATATTAGAAAAGTAGAACTTGATGAATTAGCAAAATTAATAATAAGAGGTGGTTGGCCTGCAAATATTGAAATAGAAGACATGGCGATTATTCCAAAAAGTTATATAGAATCGATTGTTACCAAAGATATTCATGAAAGAAAGGATAGGAAAAGAGATACAAATAAAATGAGAATGTTGTTACGTTCTTTGGCGAGAAACGAATCTACTGTTGCTGGGAATGATACTTTAGTAAAGGATATAGAACATTATGAAAATGTAGGTGATTTAATTGAAAGCAGACAAACTGTTGCGGATTATCTTGGAGTATTAGACTGTTTATATTTAACATGTAATCAAGAGGCTTTTGATATTAATTATAGGTCATCTAAAAGAATAGGAAAGTCACCAAAAAGACATTTAGTTGATCCATCACTTGCTTGTAGTTGTTTAGATTTAAGTGTAGAAAAATTATTAAATGATCATAAGACATTTGGTTTAATGTTTGAAGCACTTGTTGAAAGAGACTTAAGAATATATATGGAATATTTGGATGGGCATTTATATCATTTTAGAGATAATATATCAGGTGATGAGGTAGATGCAATATTAGAATTTAGAAATGGTGATTATGCTGCAATTGAAATAAAATTAAGTGATGGAAGTATAGAAGAAGCAAAAAAAAGTCTTCTAACCTTCTATAAAAATGTTAAGAAAAAACCAAAATTTATGTGTATTATTGTTGGACATTATGAAGCAGTTATTCAAGACCCTGAAACATCAATTTTTATATTACCAATTACATCGTTAAAACCGTAGTAAATGAGAAAGATGTGCTGGAAAAGAAACATTTAAGCTTTATGGTAACAAATAAAATTATAATATTTATTTATTGTTAATAGATATTAAATGATTAATATAAAAGAAAGTTATAATTTCAAAAGATTTATTTATAGTAAGAAAATATCATAATTATAAAATATATTTTAAATAAAAAAATTTTTGTAAGATTAGAACAAGCAAAAGAATATAAACCATGTAAGTATATTTAAGCAAAAAATGAAGGAGGCAAAAATTTGCCTCCTTCTTATCTTAATAATGTTACTTGGAGTTTTTTGGACGTTTTATTTTGAATTTTTTCCTCTTGTTCTCATATCTATGAAAATCCTTTCATATAATCAAGTTACATTATTTTACTATATTCGCCATTCGCCTCATTTAGTGAGGCTAAGTAAATCTTTTATTAAAGTCCCGTTTCATTTTATTTCTCCTTTAGTGCGTTATAGCGCCGCCGCGCGCGCGTGAAAATTACTTTGTTTCTGTCGAATTGCAACGCCGTCGCTTCATAATAATAGCCTCCCTTCTCATAGAACACTCTTTGAATTTCCAAAAGAGTTCCCCGTTAACTTATATTTATATTATAGCATATAAAGGATATTATGTCAATGGTTTCTTCACAAAAAGTTTAAAAAATAAAAATAATTTACATATACGTTGAATTAAAAAGTAAATGCCCAAACCATATATGTAGTTTTAAAATTTATTAAAATTCACAATTAAATGCCCATTTTTATATTAGTTTACATATTTTTTAAAATTACTAT
>CANPWO010000059.1 GCA_947584535.1 uncultured Clostridia bacterium | reverse complement strand
ATTGTACTTATGCTAAAAAACAATATTGGTATGAGGCTGTGAAAAATTTTATTGATGAATAATATAAATTACAATTTGTGTTAGTAAGATAAATAGTAATTTCTATGGGAGGTTTATTATGGCAACAGCAACTGAATATAAAAAATTTATTTTAGAACAACTAAATTTATTAGATAGTATAACTTGTAAAGCAATGATGGGAGAGTATTTATTATATTATAATGATGTGTTATTTGGTGGAATTTATGATAATAGATTACTTGTTAAAATAGTTGATACAAATAAAAAGTATAATATGAATGAGCAGACACCTTACAAAACAGCAAAGCCTATGTATTTAGTTGATGATGTAGATAATAAAGAATTATTAAAAGAAATTGTTATTGAAACTTGTAAAGGCTTACTAATAAAAAAGTAAAGAGGATATAGAAAATGAATAAAAAAATAGTTATTGGAATTTTAATAGTTTTAATTGTTGTTGTAGTTAGTTTTAGTGGGTATAAAATAATAAACCGCACTTTAAATAATAAGTATAATGAAAAGGTTAATTTTACTTCAGTTGAAATAGTTAATAATAAAGAAAGTGATGAAAAATTTTCTAAAGTAGTAGATAATGTTAAATTAGAATTAAATATTCTAAACGAATGGAAATATGAAGAACTACCAAAAAACGAAGAAAATGACATTTATAGCTATGCTTTAAAGCTATACAAGGATGATGATAGTAAATATGCAACATTATATCTATATTATAATAAATTTGGGGTTTGTGGTACAGGTAGAACTTCAAAAAATATTACTTTAGATAATGGAAAAGAAGCAACTATTGGCTATTATGATGAAAATGACAGTTGGAGCGATATTTCTTTTAATGATATAGATAAAAATATTGTTGTTTTAAATAATGGCTTAGTAGGTAGTCAAGCAGATGAGTTAATACAAATTATAAAAACAATAAATATTACCCAAACTTAAAAATAAAGGAGAAAAGAAATGACTATTGAGGAAGAAGTATTTAGAAAAACGAAAATTGACTTTAATAAAATAATTAAGTATGGCTTTAAAAAAGAAAACTCTTTATATAAATATTCTAAAAATATTATGAATAATGCTTTTAGAGTAGATGTTGAAATAGATAATAATGGACTAGTTAAAGGTAAAGTATATGATTTATCTTTTGAGGATGAATATACTAATTTTCGAATAGAAAATAGTACAGGCTCATTTGTTGGACAGGTTAAAGAGGAATTTATAAATTTACTAAGGGATATTAGAAGCCATTGTTTTATAAGAAAGTCTTTTATATTTGAACAATCTAATAGGATTACAAAAGCAATAAATGAAAAATATGGTGATGAGCCAGAATTTGAATGGGAGAAATTTCCTGGATATGCTACATTTAGAAATAAAGATAGTAAGAAATGGTATGGAATAATAATGAATATTGACAAGAGTAAATTAGATAAAAACTCTACTGGCGAAGTTGAAGTAATTAATATAAAACTTGAACCTAATGAAATAGAATGTTTATTAAAACAAGATGGATTTTATCAGGCATATCATATGAATAAGAAAAACTGGATTACAATTATACTAGATAATACTATACCTGATGAAAATATAATAGGCTTAATTGATAAAAGTTATTCTTATACAATAACAAACAAAAACAACTTAAAAAATGAGTGGATAATACCTGCAAATCCTAAATATTTTGATATAGAAAAAGCATTAAAGAATAATAATAAAATAATGTGGAAACAAAGTACAGATATAAAAGTAAATGACATTGTGTATATATATGTTGCAGAGCCTTATTCATCAATTATGTATAAATTTAGAGTAACACAAGTAAATATTCCATATGAATATATAGATAAAAATTTAAAAATGAAGAAAGTAATGAATTTAGATTTATTAAAAAGATATAAGCAAGGTAAGTTATCATTTAGTAAATTAAAAGAATATGGAATTAATGCAGTTAGGGGCCCAAGATATATGCCAATAGATTTAAGTAAATATATAAAAGAAATTGAAATGTAATATACAGTTTATATAACAAATAACACAGATTATCTTAATAGTCTGTGTTATTTGTTTTGTTATAATATAATTACATCAATATAATATAATGCTAAATAAGCAATTGTAGTTAATGTACCTGAAATAATGAATGAAATATACGGTATTTGGCAATCAGTTAATTTTTGTATATAATAAGAAAGTCATAGTTAATTATTAAGAATATGTTGAGTAAATAAATGTAGAAAAATGTCGGAATTTTACATAAAAAATTAACACGCTTTTATTTACAAGTAAACGGATGTGTGTTATAATACGATATTATAATCTAATATAAAGTTAAAAGATTATATAAAAAAGTATTATTACTTAAATTTATTATTTTTTAGGCGCCGATAAAATAAGAAAAAGGTAATAAAAAATATGTTAATAGAAGGAGTTGTATATATATGAATGAAATAGAAAAAAATGAAAATTATACTAATAAAAAATTTGAGGAGATAAAACATATCGATGAAAATGGTATTGAGTTTTGGTATGCAAGAGAGCTTATGCCTATTTTACAGTATACAAATTGGCAAAATTTTGAAAGAATAATTAATAAAGCTAAAACTTCTTGTGAAAATAGTGGTATTAGTGTGTTTGAACATTTTATTGACGTCAGTAAGTTGTCAAAACGTGCTAATAATGCTGAAATCGAAATTAGAGATTATAAATTAACTCGTTATGCTTGTTATTTAATAGCCCAAAATGGAGATAGCAGAAAAAAAGTGATTGCCCTTGCTCAAACATATTTTGCAGTACAAACTAGAAAACAAGAAATTACTGAAAAAGAGTATAGTGAATTAACAGAAGATGAAAAAAGATTTTATCAAAGAGATTTAACTAGAAAAGGAAATTATTCACTAAACCAAACAGCTAAAAAAGCAGGAGTAAAGAACTTTGATAAGTTTCATAATAGTGGCTATAAGGGCTTGTACAATGGAGAAACAGCAGATGATATAGCAAAAAGAAAAGGATTAAGATATAGGGAAGATATACTAGATAATATGGGAAGTGAAGAACTTGCAGCTAATTTATTTCGCATTACACAAACAGAAGCAAGATTAAAAAGAGATAAAGTTGATACAGAACATAAAGCCTGTGATACTCATAATAAAATTGGAAAAATTGTTAGAAAAGCTATTAAAGAGGCTGGAGGAACTATGCCAGAAGAATTGCCAACTCCTAAAAAGAGTTTAAAACAATTAGAAAAAGAAAATAATAAAAATATAAAAAATCAGAATTAATAAAATGATACTAAGATTTAGTTAGCTTTTATAGTTGCTTAAAATAATAAAACTAGTTTAATCACCTACATATTGTTTTTATCATAGAATAATAAGTGAGGTGAGTATTTATGGAAGACTTTAAAGTAGGTGATATAGTAGCAAGAAAATCGTATAATTATGATGTAATTTTTAAAATAACAAGAATAAATAGTAATGGTATAATAGATCTTGCCGGACTTACAGTAAGGATACTGGCAGATTCACCTAAGTTCGATTTGAAGAAGATTAGCAAGGATGAACTAGATAGAAGGTTAAAATCTGAAGAACAAAGTAGAAGGGAAAGATTAAGTAGATGTTATACCAATATAAATAAAAAATTCAACTATATGAGTAATCAAACTAGTTTTAATAATGATAATCCAAATATTTTTAAAAGAGATGCAGTATTAAAAAAACCAGGAATCATATTACATATCGATCGGAGATGCTGAATATACAGAAAAGTGTAGAGAAAGCTACAGAAAAATGGGACTAACTGTATATGCATATAACATACCTGAGCCTGAACAATATAGGCAAGTATATTCATTACTTCAAAAGATAAGACCAAATATATTAATACTAACGGGACATGATGCATTTATGAGAAAAAGAAATGATATATACAATATAGATAATTACAAAAATTCAAGATACTATGTTCAAGCTGTTCTTGAAGCAAGAAGGTATGAACATAATTTGGACAATCTTGTAATATTTGCAGGAGCGTGTCAAAGTTATTATGAAGCTATAATTTCAGCAGGTGCAAATTTTGCAAGTGCACCAAAAAGAGTTTTAATTGACATGATGGATCCTATAATTGTAGCAGAGGCCGTGGCATATACACCTGTTGACCAGTTTGTACCACTTGCAAACATTATTTCAAATACAAGAGAAGGAATAAGTGGTATAGGTGGCTTGGAAACTAGAGGGGTATTTAGAAAAGGTATGCCAGGGTTATAAAATAAATTTATATAAACATTTCTCAAAGAATTAGACTTCTTTGAGATTTTTTCTGTATATAAACACTTTTGTATAAAAAGAGATAAATTAGTTGCTTTTAAAATAAAAATAGTATAAAATTTATTACAGGAGGCTTGATATTATGGTAGAGGAATTATATAAAAATATAAATGGAAATTATGAAGAAGCATTAAGTAGAATGCAAAATGATGAAAGAATCAAGAAATTTTTAGGGTTCTTTTTAGCAGATACATCATATAACGAATTAAAAAGTGCTATGGAAAGTAAAAGTTTAGATGATGCGTTTAGAGCAGCACATACATTAAAAGGAGTATGTAAAAATATGGCTTTTACTGCACTTAGTATAGTAGCTGAGGCGATTACAGAAGAATTACGAGCACATAATTTTGAAAAAGCAGAGGAAATTTTCCCAAGTGTTACTAATGAATATAACATTGTAATAACTGAAATCAACAAAATTATGTAGAGGGAGGTAGCTATATGAATAAAAGTACATTACTTATAGCTGATGATGTTTTAATAAACAGAGAACTACTTAAAGATATATTTGAAGAAGGGTATAACATACTTGAGGCAGCAGATGGTGAAGAAACAATTAAGCAAATAGATAAGCATAAAGATGAAATAGTATTAGTATTTTTAGATTTAGTTATGCCTAAAAAAGATGGATTAGAAGTAATGCATCATATGTCAATAAATGGACTTATAGATAAAATTCCAGTTATAATGATTACAGGTGAAGCAACAGTTGAAACAGATGTTAAAGCTTATGAATATGGAGCAGCTGATATAATATATAAACCATTTGAGCCAGCAGTTGTAAGACGTAGAGCAAAGAATATAATTGAGTTATATAAACACAGAATATATATTGAAAAAGAACTAGAAACTAGAACAAAGGAACTATTTGAAAGTAGAAAAAAGATAGAAGAAAGTAATGAGTTCCTTATAAACGCATTAAGCTCAGTTGTTGAGTTTAGAAGCTTGGAATCAGGAGAACATATACAAAGAGTAAAAGATTTTACTAGAATAATGTTAAAACATTATAAAATGTTACACAGAGAAAGTAATATAACAGACGAACAAATAGAGCTTATGGTAAATGCTTCAGCATTACATGATATTGGAAAAATCGCAATACCTGATAGTATACTAAATAAACCAGGTAGACTTACAGATGAAGAATATGAAGAAATGAAAAAACATACTATATATGGTTGTCAAATGTTAGAAAAATTTAAGCAAGAAGAAAATGAATTTTATCAATATTGCTATGATATATGTCGTCATCATCACGAAAGACACGATGGAAGGGGTTATCCTGATAAGTTAAAAGGTGATGAGATACCTATATGGGCACAAGTTGTATCTATTGTAGATGTATATGATGCACTTGTAAATAAAAGAGTATATAAAGATGCTATTCCAATTGATGAAGCTGTTACTATGATACATGAAGGAAAATGTGGTGTTTTTTCACCTATGATATTAGAATGTTTTGATAGTGCAAAAGAAGATTTAGTTATAGCAACTAATAAACATTTAGGAAAGTAAGAGGATTAAAAATGCCAAATAAAAAAAAGAAAAATAAAAGAGAAGAAGAAAAAAACAAAATAAAAAAACAACTTTTATTAAGAAATATATTATCTTTCTTTATAATAAATACTTTAATTATAATAGAAGCGATTGCGTTTTCACTATTTTATTCGTATTTAACAGATAAAGTAATAGACTACTCAATACAAAATATGGAGGAAATATCTGAACATGATAAAAAATCTATTTATTCAAGTTTAGATTATAGATGGGTAGCAGGCGAATCAATAGCTACAGAATTTAGGCAATCTAAATTTCAAGATGTTAAAACTATGCTTACACAATTAAATATAAAAGGGCAAACATTAGAAGGTATAGATATAGCATTAATTGCAGACAATGGTAAAATATTTAATAGTAATTATTCAGTTACAGAAGATAAAGAATTTCTTGAACAATGTCAGAGTTTAGGTGATAGATTTGCAATTAGAAAAGATAATACTGATGATAAAACAGATTATAGAAAAGAGATTTTAATAGTAGGCTCAAAAATACAACCATTTACTATAGATAATAATAGATTTACATATCTTATTAGTTATTATGATATTGATGCACTACAAGATGAATTAAAAATAGACAGTTATAACGGACAAGGCTTTAGTAGTGTAATTGATTCAAATGGAAACTTTGTAGTATATATAAATAAGAGTAACAATAATTTATTTATTCGCGACAGTTTTTATGATAGATTAAATAATGCTAAAATAGAAGATGGAATATCAATTGATGAGATAAAAAGTAAAATAAATAATAAAGAAACATTTAATATAGAATATGCAATAAATAATCAAGAGTATATAATGACATTTACTCCTATGGAAAAAATTGATTGGTATTTTGTAATGTACGTACCAAAAAGTGTGTTTGAACAAAGAAGTGGTAGTATATCTCGTATATTTACAGTACTTACTATAGTTGTATTATGTATAACTATGTTAGTTATAGTTCTTGTTGTACGAAACAGATCACAAAGAAAACTAATGGAAATAGACTTGAAACACCGTGATGAACTACAAGACGCACTCGATTTAGCAAAACAAGCAAACCAGGCAAAAACGACCTTCTTAAATAATATGTCACATGATATTCGTACACCAATGAACGCGATTATAGGCTTTACAACACTTGCTTCAAAGTATGTAGATGATAAAGAACGCGTTAAGGACTATTTAGAAAAAATAATGCAATCATCAAATCATTTGTTATCTTTAATAAATGATGTATTAGATATGAGTAGAATAGAATCAGGAAAAATGACTGTTGAAGAAAAAGAAAATAATATTATAAATATTATTGATGAAATAAAAAATATTATACAAGCTAATTTAGATGCAAAAGAACTAAATTTCAATATGGATGTATCTAATATAACAAATGAAGATATATATTGTGATAAATTACGTTTAAATCAAATATTATTAAATCTTTTATCAAATGCAATAAAATTTACACCAAATAAGGGAACAATTACATTAAAAGTTACTCAAAAATCAAATGCAAAGAATGGTTACGGTGTGTATGAATTTAGAGTTAAGGATACAGGAATTGGTATGAGTCCTGAATATCAAAAAGAAGTATTTGAACCATTTACAAGAGAACGAAATTCAACTGTAAGTGGAATCCAAGGTACAGGTCTTGGAATGTCTATTACTAAGAGCTTTGTAGATATGATGGGTGGACATATAGCTGTAAAGAGTAAATTAAATGAAGGTACAGAGTTTATAGTAACTCTAAAATTCAAATTACAAGAAGTAAATAAAGAAGAAACTACAATTAATAATATAGAAATTATTAATGAGGATAATGATATTGAATTTAAAGGAAAAAGAATTTTACTTGTTGAAGATAACCCAATGAATAGAGAAATTGCAACTGAGTATTTACAAGATTTTGGCTT
>CANPWO010000058.1 GCA_947584535.1 uncultured Clostridia bacterium | reverse complement strand
TATTCCCTGTGGTTTATCTATATTTAAAACTCCATTTTTAACCTGAGGTATTAACACTAAACTTTTCCTCCTATTATCTCAATAAGTTTTTGTTTTTCAGTTTCTAAATCACCTGTAATTGTATAACCTGCTGCACGTACATGTCCTCCGCCACCGAAATGTATTGCAATTTCAGAGACATCTACATTGCCACCTGAACGCATACTTACTTTTTTTGTACCATCACTTTTTCCTCTAATATATACAGATACTTCTGTACCTTCAGGCATTCTTAGGTAATTAGTCATCCCTTCTGCATCTTCTTCTTCAACACCAAGACTAACTATATCTTCATATGGCACATAACTATACCTTAATTTTCCATTAAAGTATACTTCCATATTATCTATAGTTTTAGCAATCAATTTTAACTTTGGTTCTTTTAATGTATGATTTAACTTATCGCATATATAACTAAAATCTACACCTATCTCTACCAACTTTGCAGTTGCCATAAGAGTTGAAGGCCTAGTAGATGAGTAATTAAAGCTACCTGTATCTGTCATAAGGCCTGTATATATATATGCTCCAATATCTTTATCAATTTTAATATCTAAATAATTTATTAAATTATACACTATTTCTGAAGCTGCTGGTAAATCTTCAACTATACAGTTTACATCTCCATATGGGTTTACTTTCTTGTGATGATCTATCATTAAAATTGATTTTGCCTTGTTATAATCTTCTTTTGATATATCTAATCTATCATTATTACTAGAATCAACACATACAAGCAAATCATAACTTTCTTCTTCAACTGTTTTTCTTGCCTCTTTAATATGTGGCAAAAACATAAATGAATCAGAACACTGCTGCATTAAAACATGAGCATTTTTACCTATTTTTCTTAATGCTAAACACATACTAAAGGCAGAGCCTATAGAGTCTCCATCTGGCCCTATATGTCCTACTATATATATACTATTTGATTTATCAATTAGCTCTTTTGCTTTACTAAACATATATAACCACCCTTATACATAAAAATACATACTACTTGTTATTATCTTTTTTTATAACATCATTTATTACTTTATCCATATGACTTCCATACTCAAGTGAATCGTCTATTTCAAAAGTAAGTTCAGGTATATTTCTCATTCTTACACGCCTTCCAAGTTCACTACGTATAAATCCATGAGATTTTTTCATTGCATCAATTACTTTTTGTTTATTTTGCTTTCCAAATATGCTTATATATACTTTAGCATATTTCTGGTCAGGTGTAATTTTTACATCAGTTACAGAAATAAGTCCTGTAACTGATGGATTTTTTAAATTATACAAAATTATATCACTTAAAGCAACTCTTACATCTTGCTCTAATCTTTCATGTCTTTGCATAAGTATCTCCTTATTTTTCTTCTATTAATTCGTAACATTCAAATACGTCGCCTTCTTTAATATCGCTATAATCTTCAAGTTTTATACCACATTCGTATCCACTTGCTACTTCTTTTACATCATCTTTTTCTCTCTTTAATGAATCAATTTTTATACTTAAAAGTACAATAGAATCTCTAACTAGTCTAACCATTGCATTTCTTACAATTTTACCAGATTTAACATAGCAACCTGCAACAATTCCAACATTTGTAAGTTTAAATACTTTTCTAACTTCAGCTTCTCCAAGCATAACTTCTTTGTATTTCTTAGGTGCAAGTCCTTTTAATGCATCTTGAACATCATTTATAGCATCATATATTACGCTATAAAATCTTAAATCAACTTTTTCTTTTTCAGCTTGAGCAGCTGCAGCAAGTTCAGGACGCACATTAAATCCAATTATTATTGCATTAGACACACTTGCAAGTGTTACATCTGATTCTTTAACTCCACCAGTTGAAGCATGAAGTACTTTAACTCTTACTTCATCGGTAGATAATTTTTCTAGTGATTCTTTTATAGCTTCTACAGATCCTTGAACATCAGCTTTTATTATAACATTAAGTTCTTTTATTTTACCTTCCTTAATTTGTCCAAATAGATCTTCAAGTGTAACCTTAGAACCTTGTTTAATAAGTTTCTTTCTTGACTCAGCTTTCTTCTTAGCAATTAATTGCTTAGCTACTTTCTCATTTTCTACTTCGTAGAAAACATCACCTGTTTGAGGTACTTCATGAAGACCTAATATTTCAACTGGAGTTGAAGGTCCTGCAAGTTTTACTCTTTTACCTTTATCATCCTTCATAGCACGAATTTTACCAATAACATCTCCAATTACAATTGTATCTCCAACATTAAGCTGTCCTCTTTGTACAAGCATAGATACAATTGTACCTTTTGTTTTATCAAGTCTTGCTTCAAGAACTGTACCTTTAGCTTGTTTATTTGGATTAGCTCTTAAATTCTTCATTTCTGCTACTAAAAGTACCATTTCAAGTAAATTATCAATTCCTTCTCCAGTAAGGGCAGATATTGGAACACAAATTGTATCTCCACCCCATTCTTCTGGTACAAGTCCAACATCTAGAAGTTCTCTCTTTACTTTTTCAACATCAGCAGTTGGTTTATCAATTTTATTAATTGCAACTATAATACTTACACCTGCTGCTTTAGCATGGTCTATTGCTTCTATTGTTTGTGGCTTAATACCATCATCTGCTGCAACAACTATAATTGCTACATCTGTTACTTGTGCACCTCTTGCACGCATTGCAGTAAATGCCTCATGTCCAGGTGTATCTAAGAAACATATTTCTTTATCTTGTACTTTTATTTTATATGCACCTATATGTTGTGTAATTCCACCAGCTTCTCCTGATACTACATTAGTACTTCTAAGTCTATCAAGTAGTGATGTTTTACCATGGTCAACGTGTCCCATTACAACAACAATTGGTGGTCTTGGTTTTAAATCTTTTTCATCATCTTCACTATCATCAAATAATATATCTTCTTCTGTTACTACTACCTCTTTTTCTGCAGTAATACCAAATTCAGAAGCTATTAAATATGCAGTATCAAAGTCTATATCTTGGTTTACAGTAGCCATTATACCAAGTCCTACTAATTTTGCTATAACTTCAGAAGCTTGTTTCTTTATTGATTCTGCGAATTCTTTAACTGTCATTGTTTCAGGAAGCTTTACTTCTGTCATAGGAATAATCTTTGTTTGAGAAACTTGTTTTTTTGCATTTTTCTTCTTAGAGCCACCTCTTCTAAACTTATCTGAGTCCCTTTCATATAAATCAAGCATACCAGACTCACTATCAATTTCCATTCCTCTTAGTTTTGATGTAGATACTCTTGAATGTTTCTCTCTTAATTTATTTTTATCTAATTTTTCCTTTTTATTTTCATTTGTCCTATTTTCATTGTATTTTTTCTTATCAATATTAATATTATTATAGTCTTTTGTCTCTTTTTGCTCTACTGGCATAGAAGATGCTTGTTTTATAAACTTATTAACTTGATATGAAGTATTATCTCTGTTGTCTCTATTATCTCTATTTCTTTTATTATATGGGGTATTATTATTTTGGTTTGTTCTATTTTGCCTATTATCTTTATTAAATGAACTGTTGTTATTTTTATTATTATATTTATCTCTATTATTTGGTCTATTTTCGTTTGTTCTTTTAGCTTCTATATTTTTTTCTTCCTTATTATAACTTCTTGACTTAATCTCATTTTTTTCTTGCTTTTCTACTGCATTTTTTACATCTTTAGGCTCTACATTTTCTACTTTCTTCTGAGTTACTTTTTCTTCTTTTTTCTCTTCTTTAACTTGTGGCTCGATAGGTTTACCATTTCTAGTTATAACTACACCTGCTGTTCTATTTCTCATAAAATTAGGCTTTTTGTTATAATTTTGTCTTGGCTTAACTACACCAAGTTCTTCTTTATTATAACTTGATTTTGGTTTTTCAGAGTCAACAAGAGTTCTGTGAGATTTTTTAATATCCCCAGAAATACTTGTAGAAATTTCTTCAACTTCTTTTTTATCTCCGCTAGTATTTATAACTTTAACATTTCTACGAATTATATGTACTTGTTCCTTGTGTTCCCCACTTTTCTTAACTTCTTTCTTTGCTAAAGTCTTTCTTACTTTTTCCACTATTTCATCTTCTAAAGCAGCTAAATGAGATTTAACTTGAACACCTAATTTATTAAGTTTATCTATCATTTCGCTATTAGTTATATTAAGTTCTTTTGCTAATTCATGTACTTTCATTTTTCCCAAAATTTATTCCCCCAATTCATTTTTTACTTCATTTAATAATACTTCTAAACAATCCTTATTTATTCCTATTTTTACTTTTAACTTTCCTTTTTCTAGACTATTTTTTGCTTTTTCAATACATTTTATATTTTTACATAAATATATAGCTCTTTTACTAACTTTTTGAGTTCTATCAAGAATCGCCATATTATTTTCATCACTTACTATTCTAAGCAAGTTACTTTTCTCATTCTTTTTTCTACAAACTATACAACTTCTTGTTGGCATATTTCTCCTTTTTTCTATTCAACAACTACATCTTTAATTTGAGTTTCAGTCTTTATATCAATTTTCCAACCTGTAAGTATAGCAGCAAGTCTAACATTTTGACCACCTGCACCTATTGCAAATGATAATGCTTCATCAGGTACAACTACAGTTGCGCATTTTTCTTCATCATTAATATCTATTGCAAGTATTGGTGCTGGAGATAATGCGTTTATAATATAACTTGGTACATCATCACTATATGGTATTACATCTATTCTTTCTCCATTTAATTCATCAATTATTGGTTGAATTCTTAATCCTTTTTTACCTACTAGACTACCTACAGGATCAATGTTTTCATCATTTGAATAAACAGCTATTTTTGTTCTACTTCCAGCTTCTCTTGCTACTGCTTTTATCTCTACAATACCTTCAATAATTTCTGGTATTTCAATTTCAAATAATCTTTTAACAAAATTTGGAGATTTTCTAGAAAGGACTATTTGTGGTCCATATTTACCTGATTCAGTTACACTTTCTACATATGCTTTAATTCTTTGATGTGTTCTTAATTCTTCACTTTTTACTTGTTCTTTTGGTGGAATTAATGCTTCTACCCTTCCTAAATCAACTATTGTTCCAAATTTATCTGTTCTTTGTACAACACCAACAACTACTTGACCTTGTTTATCACTATATTGTGTATATACTAAGTCCCTTTCGGCTTCTCTTAATCTTTGTACTATTATTTGTTTACCAGCAACTGCTGCTATTCTTCCAAAGTTCTTTGGTGTTACTTCAACATTAACAGTTGAGCCAATCTTAGCTCTTTTTGTAATTGCTTTTGCATCTTCAAGTGATATTTGAGAATTTGGATCTTCTACATTTTCAACTACCTCTTTTACTGCATAAACCTTTATACTTGTGTCTTTTATTTCAACTACAATATTTTCGTTTGTATCATAGTTTTTCTTGTACGCAGTTTCAAGAGCCATTTTCAATGATTCTATTAAATACTCTTTTGTTATCCCCTTTTCTTCATAAATTTGGTCAATTGCATTAAACAATTCTTTTGAACTAATTTTTTCACTTTTCATTTTTTAAAATCCCCCTAATTAAAATTTTTTTAATTCATTTAAATTTACTTTATTATTTTTTAATGCTTCATCAAAATCATATGTAGTATGTGCAGATGAGATATTTTCTAAACTTATTTCTACTTTTTTATTCTCATCTACTATTTTTAATATAATAGTTTTATTATTTTCATCTACATTTTCAAGTATTCCTGTAAGCTCTTTTATATTATCAATTTTTTTAAATAATTTAACATATATTTCTTTACCTTGATATTTTTTATATAGTTTTATATTTTTTAGTTGTCTTTCAAGCCCTGGAGATGATACCTCAAGTACATATTCTCTGTTTACATACTTATCTACATCATCTTCAATACTGCGACTTACAAGTTCACAGTCATCAATAGTAATAGCAGTTTGGTCTTTTTTATCTAAAACAAATCTAATAATATTTTGTGAAGCTTCATTTACATTTTCAACATATTCAATTTCAAAGCCTAAGCTTAAAATCTTATCTTTTAGCTTTTCTTCTAATGTTTCTTCTAATTTAATTCCCATAAAAAACTCCTATTTAAACATAAGTGAGAGGATTTTCTTATCCTCTCACCTTCATATTGCTATAATTATTATACTATAATTTAGTTTAAAAAGCAATATTTTTTTGTAAAAATGTATTATTTTTTAGTTTCTTCAATTATATTATCTTGATTAAATAAATTCATAATTGATGGTAATTTTTTAGCCATATTTTTTATAAATAAAGTACGGTCATTTAAATTTATTTCTCTAACTTTAACACTATCTTGTATTTCTTCTTTTTTAACAGAGGAAACTTGCTTAGTTTTAGTTTCTACTTTAAATGTTCCTTTACCGATTTTCATATTTGATGCATCAAAACTAAGTTCTAGTTTAGCATCCTTTTTATTAGACTCAAAAGATTGTTCATACTTTACAGTACCATTTAACATTTCATTATCATTATTTGTTAATTTATATGTTAAGTCAAGTTTTGTAGGAATCATAGTTCCTTTTATATTTAATAAATAATTATTATCTCCCTTTTCTAATATTGCTTCTATATTCTTTTTATTATTATTTTCGTTTATATTTAAAGTTATTTTTTCACTATCTAAGTCAATTATTATATGCTTATCACTATCTATAACATTTGAATTAATAAGAGATATTTCGCATTCTTTTGAATCTAAACTATAATCTATTGTCTGCATTACAAAAGTAGGAAATAGTCCAGTTGTATATGTAGATATACTAATTCCACCATTATTTATTAGTTCTTTACTTAATAGTGATGAAAATACTTTTACAAGATTTTCTTTTAATTCTTCTACATCATCACTATTTGTTAATTTACTTGTAATATTTATTGCATTTTGATCACTTAAAATATTCTTAATTAGATTATTTCCAAACGACTTCAATAATTGTTCATCAACTTTTAAAGTATCTTTTTTAGCATTTATAACTTTATCTGCTATCTTAACTGTTTCTTCTGTTGAAGAGATATTTTCTTTTATATTCGTATTATTTATTGTTTTAGAAAAAACTGCTAATAAATAATTATAGTCATTTAAGGAAACGCCACTATTTAATATATCTACTAATTTTACATTATCAATTAATATATATTTATTTAATAAATCTTTATCTTTAAAATATATATTATCATTATCAATAAAAATATCAGCATTTGTTCTTTCTTTGTTATAACTATAACTTAAATCAATTTTTGTATAGTTCTCATCTTTATTACTATCAACTTTCATAGAAAGTTTGGAATTTGATAATATATTTTCAATTAGCTCATATTTATTTTCTTTACTGCTTTTTAGCTTATTATTTAAACTTAATCCCGCACTAATATCAATATCAGTAGATGTCGGTTTTATTTTTACAGTAGCTTTTTTATTATTACTTAATATTTTTTTTGAGTATAAACTGTTATATGTTGAAGAATAGACATCAGACACTACTTTTCTAACACTTGATACCTCAGATATTAAAGTTTTCTTAATCTTTACTCCTGGACTAATTTGATAAAAGTAATAGCCAATAACACCTGCAAATATTAATACAATAATAATAGATATTGCTATAATAATTTTTTTGTTCATATATTCCCCTCATAATCATTATTATATAATTATATTATTTAATTAAAAAAATGTCAATTTCATAATAACTATTTAATTTATTTGTATGATTAATTTATGATAATGTCTTAAGTAATAACCCATAAAAATGTCCCAAAATGGAAATACTAAGTCACAGAGGT
>CANPWO010000057.1 GCA_947584535.1 uncultured Clostridia bacterium | reverse complement strand
AAAATATACATGAATATCCCAGTTGAAATATAGTCAACTGGGAATAAAGTGTTTGTCTAGTCTGAATAGTAACATATTGCAATTTATATAAATATTTTTTTAAGTATTAATTCTTGACTTTTAACATAAAATATAGTATAATAAATATACGTACGAAAAATTTGAAATAATAATAATTTAATATTTATAAATCTAATAACTAATTTTGTTTTTAGATAATATATCATTTGAACATATATATATTATTATATATATATTTAATATATATGAAGGTTTCCCCTGCTCGAAACCATTCAAATCCTTCCAAAAAATCTGCTTTATAACAATTTATAAAGCAGATTTCCCTTTATATAGAATTAATTTTATCTATAATTTTTTGTTTAAGACCTGTCTTTCTATTTTTAGATTCTATATTTGTTACCATATATTCAATAATTTCTTTATTTCCAACAATTACTAACATTTTCTTTGCTCTAGTCATTGCAGTATATAATAAATTTCTTGTAAATAATTTTTTATAGCCAGTAAAGAGTGGTAGCAATACGTAATCAAATTCGCTTCCTTGACTTTTATGAATAGTAACCGCATATGCAAGTTCTAGTTGATCTAATTCATCAAATTCGTACTCTACTTCTTTATTTTCATCAAATATAACTAACATTTTTTCTGCAAGTTTATCTATTTTTTTTATAATTCCAATATCACCATTAAAAATGCCATCAAAAAACTCACCATTTTGAGAAAACTTTTTATCATAATTATTAATTATCTGCATTACTTTATCGCCCTCTCTAAATATTCTAGAGTTAAGCTCTTTTTGGTTCTTCTTAGAAGATTTTGGATTTAATATATCCTGTATTACACTATTTAAGTGAATAGTTCCAAGTTCTGTTTTCTTCATAGGAGTAAGTACTTGTAAATCCTTCATTATATCAAATTTAGCAAATGTTTCAAGCCTATATGAAAGAAGTGATGATATTTCAGCTATTGTATTTTCAATACTTGTAGTTTTTATAAAAAAGAGATCTGTATCTTTATTTTTAAATGTAGGAGCAATTCCACTATTTACTTTATGTGCATTAACAACTATATCACTCTTAGCACTTTGTCTATATATTTCTTTAAGTGATACAACATTTACAGCAGATGATGCTATAATATCTTTTAAAACATTTCCAGGACGAACAGAAGGCAATTGATCAATATCTCCAACTAAAATTATTTGTGTATTTGCCTTTATAGCTTTAAATAAATTATTCATCATTAAACAGTCTATCATAGAAGCCTCATCTATAATTATAACATCAGCTTCAACAGGCTTTACTTCAATTCCATAAATTGCATCTAAGTCTTTATCATCTACTTTAGTTATTTCAAGTAACCTATGAATAGTTTTAGCTTCTTTCCCAGTTGTTTCTTTAATTCTTTTAGTAGCTCGTCCAGTTGGAGCACAAAGTACATATTCTTTTTTTAAATTTTCTAAAATATCTATAATACATTTAATAATTGTTGTTTTTCCTGTACCAGGGCCACCAGTAATAATTGATATTGAGTTATTTAAGCAGGTTGAAATTGCTTTTACTTGTTCTTTTGAAAGTACCAAATCATTTTTTTCACTTGTTTTTTCAATTTCCTTACTATAATCTTTTTGTTTTAATTGATTAGTAGTATGTATAACAACATTATCTGCAATGTTTTTTTCAGCATAATAGTAACTACTTCTAAATATATAATCTTCTTCATCTATTTTTTCAATATATACCTTATCTTTTATTATTAATCTAGATATTGCATTATCAATACATTCACTTGAAACTTGTAAAATTTTAGCAGCGTAATTAGTTAATATATCAAGTTCAATGCATGTGTGTCCAAATTCAGTTGATTTATTAAGCGCATAAATTATTCCACAATCTAATCTATCTTCATTATCAAGTGGAATATTAAGTTTCATAGCAATCTCATCTACAAATTCAAAATCAAGTGTTTTTACAAAGTTAAGTAAACTGTATGGATTTGACTTAATTATTTCAATTGTATCGGCTTTTAAAACTTTATATATATTTGATGCAACAAGAACGGAAATATTAAAATTACTTAAATATTCTATAGCATTCCATTTTTCCCATTCATCATTAAAAAATATATTTAGTTCATTTATCTTTTCTTCATTTAACCCTTTTATATCAAATAATTTATCTTTTTCATATCTTATGACATTTACTGTATTATCTTTGAAAGTATCAACTATTTTTTTAGCTGTTTTTTTACCTACCCCTTTAATATTACTTGCCATATACTGAATTAAAGCACTATCACTTTTAGGTAGAATTTTTTTATATGTACTAAACTTAAATTGCTTGCCATATACTTTATGAGTTGTTTCTTCACCTTCAAATTCATATTCATCATCTACTTCTATATCACTATCAGTTATACCGACAGCTGTAATATAATCTGACTTTAATTTAAGTAAAAGAACAGTCCACGAATTAGTCTCATTTTTAAAGATAATAGTTGCAACTTTACCGTTTATTTTCATATGTCCTCCTTGATTATATATTATATAATACCTAATATAGTTTTTCAAGAAATTATTTTAATTAATTGCGAATAATAAATATATATTATGGATATAATTTTGTATAAAGGAGGTAATTATATTTATGTATCCAGAATATTCGTATGTTGGTTATAAAGATGAAATGTGTAAAACACCTATTACATTTCCACCACAACATCAAAACAAACAACCAGGAATTGAGGCTATAATGAATCCAGCACCAATTTTTGATAACCCAAACTATATTGCTTCTAATAAACTAAAAGATAAGGTAGCAATTATTACAGGCGGTGATAGTGGCATTGGTAGAGCTATAGCAATTCTATTTGCAAAAGAAGGTGCAAATGTTGCAATTGTATATTTAAATGAAGTTGAGGATGCGGAATTTACGAAACAGTATATTGAAGGACTTGGTAAAAGATGTTTATGTATAAAAGGTGACTTAAGAAAAGAACAATTCTCTAAAGAAGTTGTAGAAATAGTACTTAAAGAATATGGAAAAATTGATATACTAATTAATAATTGTGCTGTTCAATATCCACAAAATAGTATACTAGATATTTCAGCTGAACAATTAAAAAATACATTTGAGACAAATATTTTTTCATTTTTTTATTTAACAAAAGCAGTTCTTCCATATTTAAAACCAAATAGTAGTATTATAAATACAAGTTCTATTACAGCTTTTGATGGTAAGAAAAATCTAATTGATTACTCAAGTACAAAAGGTGCTATAACTGTATTTACAAAATCACTTTCACTTTCTTTAGCAGACCAAAGAATAAGAGTTAATGCAGTTGCACCCGGACCAATTTGGACACCACTTATACCAGCTAGTTTTACAGCTGAAGAAGTAAGTGTTTTTGGTACTGATACACCACTTAAAAGAGCTGGTCAACCTTTTGAAGTAGCTCCAGCATATCTATACTTAGCTTCAGATGATTCAAGATATGTAACAGGTCAAATTATTCATGTAAATGGTGGTACAATTGTTTAAAATCATCAATAAACTATTTACATTTTATGTAAATTATGTTATAATAATATTGTAGAAAATAAATAGTTAATTGCATTGCGAATGCAAAAGGAGGATTACTATGGAAAGAGTATTTTCAAATGTCGTTAATCAAATCAAGGAAGTTGCACCGCGGGATCTCGTCGAGAAATTAAACCGTAAGGTTCCTTACTGGGCACCTGAGGCCTCATGGTACAATCTTACACTGTTAATAAACAACGAGGTTGTTCCTTCAAGCAGCGACGACACATCCGTTGCAGTTTATGCAATACTTTGCGGATGCACAGAAAATGAAATGAGAGAAAGGTTTGTAACAGACGGAGTATAATAAATCATACAAATAAAGCTTACAGCTATTTCCTTTTTTCAGCCAAAGAGCCTAACATTAATTTGTTAGGTTCTTTTTTATAATAAATATAAAAAAACTGGGCTACAAAATTTGTAGTCCAGTTTTAAAATATCACAGAGTCAACATGCCTTTAATGACATTCTCCTTATTGAGTACACAATTAATATCGATTCCTTCCTTATTTAATTTTTCAATTAAATTTCTCAGTTGCTTTGCTTTAAAAGTAAGATATGATGGACGTCTCATTATTTCTTTAATTGAAAAGTCAATCGCTGGACAATCTTCTTTTAACTGAGCCCACGAGCTTAAAAAAGTAATTAATGCTTCAAAAGTCTCCGGTTTAAGAATCATATCAACTATCTGACTTCCCAATTCACCCTTGAAATAATCATAATATTCATAGAAATTAGTTAAATCACTTTTATTTCTTATGATTTTTATGATTTTGTCATCATTTTCTTCTTCAGTAGCTTTTATTTCATCAGAATGCTCAGCCACATTTTCTTCTTCGGTGGGTTTGATTACTTCATCAACATTCTCATCGCCCTTTTCTTCCGTTACGCCGAGGTTATTCTTTACTTCGGTAAATTTTGCATCAAAATATGTTGCAATAGCCGGCGTTGCAGTCAGAAAATAATCTGCTTCCTCTTTATAAAGCTTAAGCGAACGAAGTCCGCCAAAGCGCTTTTTTGTTGACTCAGAATTAAGCAAGTAACTTATCCGTTTAAGGTCCTCAAGCCTAAGCTCGATAACCGCAGTAGAAATTGCATTATATATTCGCCAAAAAGCGAATTTGTCACTTTGCAAAGCATTAAATAAAGCTTTGTTTTCTTCTGTGTCCTCAATCGTAATCGCAGCCGAATGTCCGGACTGCTCAAAGATTTCTTTACGAATCTTTTTGAAGTTTTCGCGAAACGTCGGATATTCGCTTATGCCCATTTTCTCAAGAGCAAAATCAGGTCTGTATGTCAGATTCCAAAGATTTTTTATCACTTCTTCATCAGACAGACTCATAAAATTCCGTGCTACCTCATTGATAACAGCAACCTCTGCATCTGTGAGTACATTCAGCAATTTAGTATTCATAGTTAATTCCTCCTATAATCAAAAAAAGATTTATAATATTTTACATATTTATTATAACATATTTAAGATATTATGTCAAGTTATTTGATATATTTTATGTAAATTATATTAGTATTTATAAACTTTTAAAAGTAATATCATATTATTTTATTTCTGATTTATTAAATAATTTATATAGTCATAATATCATTTCTATAACATATACATTAAATGTATAACTTGTACAAAGGAGTGATAATTTTGTGGCATACAATGTCAGTTTTTGACACTTTAAAAAAACTTAATACAAACATATCTAGTGGTCTATCTTCTAAAGAAGCACTGAAAAGACAAAAAGAATATGGACTTAATAAATTAGACGAAGGAAAAAAGAAAAATATTATTATTAAATTTTTCGAACAATTTAAAGATTTTATGATTATTATATTACTTATTGCAGCTGTTATATCTGCACTAATGTCATATATTGAACGAACAAATGAATATATGGATTCAATTATAATTATTGCTATTGTTGTATTTAACGCGATAATGGGATTAATACAAGAGGCAAAAGCAGAAAAATCACTTGAAGCACTCAAAAAATTATCTACCCCTACTACAAAAGTTAAGCGAGATCGGTAAAATAATTACTATAGATAGTGTAAATATAGTTCCAGGAGATATAATTATACTTGAGGCAGGAAATTTTGTACCGGCTGATGCAAGGTTAATTTCTGCATATAACTTAAAAGTCGAGGAATCAGCTCTAACAGGTGAAACAGTACCTGTAAATAAAGATAGCAACTTAATACTTAAATATAACATAGCAGTTGGTGATACGCTTAATATGGTCTTTTCAACAACAATTATTGTATCAGGACATGGTGAAGCGATAGTAACAAATATTGGTATGGATACTAAAGTTGGAAAAATAGCTAAGATGATTATTGAAAACGAAGCACCTGAAACACCACTTCAAAGGAAACTTTCAGATGTTGGCAAAAAACTTGGAACAGCTTGTCTTGTAATATGTCTTTTGATTTTTGTTATTGGTATATTTAAAAATATTCCATTTACCCAAATGTTTATGACATCAGTCGGTTTAGCTGTTGCAGCGATTCCTGAGGGACTACCTGCTATTGTTACAATACTTTTATCTATTGGTGTGACACATATGGCAAAGAAAAATGCGATTATTAGGAAACTTCCTGCTGTTGAAACACTTGGTAGTAGTTCAGTAATATGTTCAGATAAAACTGGTACTCTTACACAAAATAAAATGGAAGTAGTAAAAATATGTGATGTAACAGGTAATATTACAAATCAGTCAAATACATATAATTTTATACTTGAGCTGGGCTCAATGTGTAATGATACTACACTTTCATATGATAAAAAGAATATTAGTACAAATGGTGAGGCAACTGAGGTTGCAATTGTTAATATGGCACTAAAAAATAATATTAATAAAGATAAATTATATAGCAAGTTTGAAAGAATAAACGAAATACCTTTTGATTCTTCAAGAAAACTAATGTCTACTATTCATAAATATAATGGTAGATATAGAGTTATTACTAAAGGTGCTCCTGATGCCTTGATAAAAAGATGTAATAAATATTTATTAAATGGAGTTACAAAAAGTTTAGATACAAATACAATAAATAATATTACAAGTATTAACGAAAAAATGGCAAATAATGCACTCAGAGTTCTAGGAGTTGCTTATCTTGATATAAGTACTCTGCCATCTAAATTGGATACAAATACTATAGAAAATAATTTAGTTTTTGTTGGATTAATTGGGATGATAGATCCACCAAGAATTGGTGTTAAAGAAGCAGTGCTTAACTGTAAAAAAGCTGGTATAAAAACTGTTATGATAACTGGAGATCATATACTAACAGCAAAGGCAATAGCTAAAGATATCGGTATTTTGTCTGATGGTGATTTGGCAATTACTGGGAAAGAACTTGACAATATACCTCAAAAAACATTTGAAAAAAATATTATGAAATACTCTGTTTTTGCTAGAGTATCTCCTGAACATAAAGTAAAAATTGTAAAAGCTTTTAAAAGTACCGGTGCAGTAGTTGCTATGACAGGTGATGGAGTTAATGATGCACCAGCTCTTAAAAATGCGGACATTGGTGTTTCAATGGGACTTAATGGTACTGATGTTGCTAAAAATGCTTCAGATATGGTTTTAACAGATGATAATTTTGTTACAATTGTTGAGGCAGTTAAAGAGGGCAGACATATTTATGATAATATACAAAAGGCAGTACATTTCTTACTTGCTACAAATATTGGAGAAATTGTAACTATTTTTATTGGTCTTTTACTTGGACTTGATACTCCTCTACTTGCAATTCATTTACTTTGGATAAATCTTGTAACCGATTCTTTTCCAGCAATTGGACTTGGTATGGAACAAGCTGATAAACATATTATGCATAAAAGGCCTAAAAACCCTAAAAAAAGCTTATTTGCAGGTGGCTTATGGAGAAAAATATTCTTTGAAGGTACAATGATAGGACTTTTAACTTTACTTGCATTTAATATTGGCTTTAAAATGTATAATTTAGAAGTTGGAAGAACTATGGCATTTATTGCACTAAGCACATTAGAACTTGTTCATAGCTTTAATATACGAAGTGAAGATGCGTCAATTTTTGAAATAGGTTTATTTAAAAATAAATATTTGTTATTTGCATTTGTACTTGGACTTGTGCTACAAATAGGAGTTATAACAATACCTCCTATTGCTAAAATATTTAATGTAGTTCAACTTGATTTGACTCAGTGGCTAATTACGGCAATGATTTCTATTTCTCCAATTATAATTATTGAAGCAAAGAAAAAAATACATGAATTATTATTTGGCAAAAGAGTATATAATATCTATGGTAAAACAGCATAATGGAACAAAAGTGAATCTTCGATTCACTCCACTACAGCATAAGTTTTAGTGTTCTTTATAAAGAAAATGTAGTCTTTAAGTCTTATACTTTTGAGTGTATCGAAAATTTTGTGTAAAGTAAGAATAGTAAAAAATTTCTTTCTATGATAAAATAAAAATAATCATAG
>CANPWO010000056.1 GCA_947584535.1 uncultured Clostridia bacterium | reverse complement strand
TACCATGATAGTACGACTTTTCTAAACACCTTATCTGACTCATTTATATTTTCATTTATATCTTTTTTATTAGCCAATTGATTCACTCCTTTTAATAATTTATACAACATTCTTTAACATTATATCATATTTTTCTCTTTTTATAAAGTCAATTGCTTCAATAAATTCATCCTGATATTTGAATATTATGTTTATATTACCATTATCATGAACCTGTATATCTTCTATCAATTCATTTATAATAATATTATTTAATTTATCAATATGTTTTTTCTTTTCAAATTTTCTTATCCATTCTTCATTACTTTTTACCTTTAATTCTTTACTACTTTTTATTTCTTCAGAATTTAATTTCCTAATTAGTTCCTCTTTTTCATCTTCTAATTGTTCTAATCTTTCATTGTAATCTTTAATGTAATCTTTATATTCGTCTTCTTTGATAATGTTTGTTGCATAATCTTCTCTTACAATCCCTTTTAATTTTGTATATTTCAATATATTATTTTTTATATCATTTAATCTGTTATTTAGAATTTCATAGTCGTAATTAATTCCACTTTCTTCTGCCATCATTTTTATAGTCCTGTCTATATTCTCTGCTATATCTATTTGATTATTTATAGCCTCTATAACTATATCTATCAATTTATCTTTTCGTATTGTGTGTTTACTACATACTTTATTTTCAAGATATGAAGTACAATAATAATAATCTTTTGCTTTTCCCTTTCTCTTTGATAATGAATTTCCACAATCTGCACAACTTATATGACCTGCAAATAAATCATAATTCTTGTTTTTTTCAACCTTTATATCTCTTTTATATAGTATTTCTTGTACCATATTAAACTTTTCTTCAGTTATCAATGCTTTATGGTGGTTTGGTATCATTATCCAATCATCAGGTGCTACTCTAACTTGTTTATGTACTCTATGACTAATCCTTTTCTTTTTACTTTGGACTAATACACCTGTATATGATATATTTCTTAAAATATCATCAATTTTTTTGCCATTCCATATATCATAACTATTTGTTTTCTTCATATTATAATTAAATTCTTCTATTTTATATGCCATTGGTGGTAATATTCCTAATCTATTCAATTCATCTACAACATATTTTTTACTTTTACCTTTTAATATCATATCAAAAATTTTTATTACAACTTTAGAGGCTTTCTCATCAATAATAAAATCATGTTTATTTTTTGGATCTCTTAAGTAACCATAAGGAGCATACGAACCTATAAATTCTCCACTTTCTTTTTTGGCATTCAAGATACTTTTAACTTTATTTGATATATCTCTTGAATACTCATCATTCATTAAATTCTTAAATGGAACAATAATATTATTTATAGATTCAGGGTCTTTGTAACTATCAACATTATCATTTATTGCAATAAATCTTATATTATTTATAGGAAGAAAATCCTCAAGATACCTACCAACTTCTATATAATTTCTCCCAAACCTAGATAAATCCTTTACTATTATTGTGTCAATCTTTCCTCTTTTTATATCTCTAATCATTCTCTTAAAGTCAGGTCTTTCAAAGTCTGTACCTGAATAGCCATCATCAATATAGTAATCAACCACCTTTAGATTTTTTTCTCTATTAATATAAATATTAATTAGTTTTTTTTGATTAGTGATACTATTTGACTCTAACTTATCTCCATCATCGCTCGATAGTCTTAAATATGCAGCAACTTTCCATTTACTCATTGATACTCGCCTCCTGTTCTTTTAATAATTCCAATGCTTTATTAAATTCATCTTCATATTTGAATTTAATTGTAATATTCCCACCTTCATGAACATATATTGTATCAATGACATCATAGATTATATCTCTATTAACTTCTTTTATGTTTTTATTTTTTTTGAAGTGATCTATCCAATAATTATCTTTTTTTAGTTCTTGTATATTTTCATTATAAACATTTTTTAATGCATTAATTTCATTTTTTATATTTTCAATATTTTTATCATAATCGCCTACATATAATAAATAGTCATCTTTACTTATATTATCTAATTTCCAATCTTCATATATTGATTTTTTTAATCTTTTATACTTCTCTATATCATTATTTAATCTATTAATATTTGATGTATATTTTTGTTCTAGTTCTTTTAAGACACCTCCGTTTTTAGCTTTTTCTATCGTTTTTTCTATGTTAAGAACCATTTTTATTTGTAAAATAATTGTCTCAAGTACTAAACGATTAAGGTCTGCTGTTCTGATTTTATGTGGAGAACAATTACTAGATGTAGTTTTATAATTTCTACAATAATAATTAGAACACACCCTATTTCCTCTAAAATCTTCCATTTTACACATTCCACTTCCACAATCTGCACATTTAATTTTTCCATAATATATGCTTAAATTAGTAGTCGGCTTTCTTTCATAATTTCTGCTTTTCAAAATTTCTTGGACTTTTTCATAATCATCTTTACTTATTATAGGCTCATGTGTGTTTTTTACTACTATCCATTCTTCACGAGGTCTATAAATCACTTTATGATTTTTATAGCTAACAGTTGTTGTCCTATTTTGAACTACATTTCCTATATATGTTTCATTAGTAAGTATTTTTCCAATAGTAGATTTGCTCCATTTATATTGAATATTGTCTGCATTAGGTTCTAAACTAATATTCCATTTTTTCCTTCTTTGAATTTCTTTTCTTCCAAGTATTTTATTATCATTAAGATACTTACATATTTTTATTTGTCCCCATCCATTAAGATATAATTGAAATATAAGTTTTACATTTTCAGCCTCGTTTTTATCAACTACCAGTTGATATTTGTTTTTTTCATCTTTCGTATATCCATAAGGAGTAGTTCCCCCAACAAACTCTCCCTTTAAAGCTTTTGTTTTATAAACACTTTTTACTTTATTTGATATATCTCTTGCATATTCATCATTTAATAAATTCTTAAATGGAACAATAACATTATTTATAGATTTCGGATCTTTGTAACTATCAATATTATCATTTATCGCAATAAACCTAACATTATATAATGGAAATATTTGCTCTATATATTTTCCTGCCTCTATATAGTTTCTTCCAAACCTAGATAAGTCTTTTACAATTATTGTATTTATTCTTTCATTAGTAATATCTTTTATCAGTCTCTTGAAATCAGGTCTAGCAAATGTAGTGCCTGAATAACCATCATCAATATAGTAATCAACTACTTTTAAGTCTTTCTCTTTCTTTATATATAACGATATAAGTTCTCGTTGATTTATTATACTATCAGATTCGGCATTATCTCCATCATCGCTCGATAATCTACAATATATTCCAACTTTCCATAGATTTTTTGATTCATACCCTATGACATTTCTTCTTCCTTTTCTTCCTGCCATTTTTCTTTCCTCCTTCCATCTAAAATTTTATTAAATGCCTTAAAATTCAACAAAGGTGCAAATTTTATTTTTGCACCTTTGAAATAATTATTTATAAACCTTGCTTAAAACATTTGATATGCATTCCTCTGCACTTTTACCATTGCTTGAAAATTCTATTTTAACAACTCGTCCATTTATATTTAGCAAATATGGATTAGATACTTTTTTTATATAATCTAATATTCTTTCATTACCTGACTTATTTTTACTTATTTTTATTTCTGATATTTTATCGATGTCATCTACACTTACATCTTCAATTTCGACCTTTTTACTCTTATTTATTTTTTCTTCTAATTCTTTTATGTTATATTTATTCATACTCTTTCAACCTTATAAATAAATTTAGGTTCTGAATTGAATATTTGATTTATGCTATCTCTTGATGAATTTTCTATTACCTTTTTCACATCTTGTAATGCTTTTTCCATACTCTCTTGCTCGTGATCCATTACAACTTCTTTTACCATTTTTACTATTACTCTATATTTTTTTCTAATCATAACTAATCTATTCCTTTCATAAAAACAAGAGCTTGTATGATTACAGGCTCTTGTAATAATTATTTATTCTTTTTATGCTTTTCTGCATATTCATTTATATATTTAATCTGTTCTTCATCTTCAAAATTTTGTTCTTTTTCAGATTTGTTCATATTGCCACCAATTATAATTAACATCATAAATACTGCAAAAGAACTAAATACTATTATTAATGTAGCTATTGAAATAATATCTAACATTTTTTATTCCTCCATATTTATTTCAGGGCTACCATAAATATACCCCAAAACGATGTTTTTCTATTGTTTTTCATTTTCATTAGACTGCTATTGTTTCTAGCACATCGGAATTTCACCGGTCAGAACTCTGGCTTGTACTCAATGCTTGGGACGGCTCATTATATAAATAATGGACTACTTATATAACTTCAACGCTCGAACTATGACTATACAAAAGTTTCTTATACTACTTTCTCATACAAGTACCACACTTGCAGATTATCTAAATAGTTGCTAACCCACCTAGAATGTAATATTTGTTATGTATCTAACTACCTATAAAATTTTCAATGTACTTGTCCATAATTTTGAAAAGATTAGTACCCTTTCACTTGTTTCCTCACTCAAATAAAAAATAACAAGTCTAAAATTGAAAATTTTTCAAATAATTTTTAAGATTATTTCTTGCAATAGTTAAAGTATAGTTAATAGCCTGTTGTGTAGTTTTCTCTTCTTCAGCAATCTGATGTTCATTCTTATCTTCAAAATAATATTTTTTAATTCTCCTTTTCTGTATTTCAGGCAGTTTTTCTATTGCATTCTTTAACTCTTCAAAAGTTGCTTTTTGTATAAATTCATCTTCCATGCTAATTGTCTTATCTTTAGATCGTAGTTCTAAATTATTTTCATAGATTTCTGAATGTTCTATATGTCTATCAAATTCATTCATTTCTTTTTTGTCATCTAATTCAAATCTATCAAATGCAGCATAAACTTTTGCTGTAACTTTAATCTCTTGATATACTCCTAATGCATCTTTGAAACTAACAAAATACTCATTACCATTTTTTCTAATAGAATATGGGTTATCTTTTTTCTTAATTCTCTTTGGATTTTTATCCATATAAAAAACCTCCAATCAACACGAATCACTAAAATTCGTGTCATTGGAGGCGAACGACAATGATATAAACTTAATTGACTACTTAAATATTCAAATATATAGAAAAATAAAAATAAGTCATTAGACACAAGAATGCCTAATGACTCTAAAACAATTCTTACAAATATAACAATAAATAAGATTACACAGAAAGATAATATCTTATTCTCCATAATACACTCCTTCAAAGCAGAGTTATCCTCTGCATAAAAAATCTTATATATTTACTTGATTTCTCTTTAGGTACATTAAAATAATGCGAGTGTATTATTGGAATTTATATACATATTAAAAGAACACACTAATATAAATTAAATACATTAGTATGTCCTTTACTTTTTATTTATATATAAACAATCCATTTTTATCCCTCCCAATTTATTCTTGCAGTCTTTTGTTTATAAATAAATTGTCTTTTGTTTTTTTCTGAAACATATTATAAAATGATTTTTATATTTTGGAGAAAAGTGTCATTTTGGTGGTATTTTGGTGGCACTTCGGCGAATTGAAGTTGTCTGTTTGTCTTTTTGTATTATCTTGTCGAATTATAGGAAGTTTTGTCGAAAGCGTTGATTTATATAGGGTTTCGTGTTATAATGTTTACAATTTTAGGAAATTAGTAGTTTTTTCCCAAACCTACTTAAAAAAAATGAAGGAGAAAAATTATGAAGTTAGTATTTGTTGCATTTGATAATGTTAGTCATCAACCAAAATCAACTAATATGATTTCAATGACTCAAAATAATAACTTTAGAATTGATAGTTTATACATTGATGACATTAACACACTATATGAAATATATGATACTTATAAGCCTGATGTTTTTTTAATTGATGCTTTATTTGATAAAAGTACCATGTTAGAATTTTTATTAAAGTTTCAAAAAAGGAATAATAATGAATGTAAAATTATTTTGACCTACAAAGATAAAAAAGAAAAATTTGAGTATGCTCAAACAAAAATTCCTGCTAGATTTTTCCCATACAAAGTTCCTAGCGATATAATTTCTTCCTCTTTTAAGGAAATGTCAGAAGGTCAAATATTTTCTCATAATGAAAATGTTGATAAAATTATTCATGATTTCAATTTAGATATAACATCTCCAGTAACAAGACAATTTAGAGATTGTCTTGAAATATTAACTTCTGACAATAGCAAATATCTTCTATTTGGATATTTATACAATGCTTTTTATACTGCTAGTAAGCTAGAAGATGTAAGTTTAGATACAATACGAAAGAGTGTCTATAAAGTAAAACAAGATATTGATAGCAATATTTCTTCCACTTTAAGACACTCTATTTTTAGAAATAATGATATAAAAAATATGAATTTACCTGATTTTTTTGATTATATTGTTGAATATATAGAAGAATTAAAATAAACTAATTAACATATTTATACAGAAAAAATTGGAAAATGACTATAAACTCTCACTTTCCAATTTTTCTATTTTTTTCTACTTTTTTAGTTTTTTATTAGTATATATGATAAAATATTATATGTTGTAGATACTAAATGGTTTTAGTCCGTATTTTTAGTGGATTTCGTTTATTTATTTTACATACACTTTTAGACCTGAGCGAATCATAGAATTTGCGATGATGGAGCAATCTAAAGGCAATGCAATTTAATATTCTTACACTATCATATTAAAGAGTAGTATCTACAACTAATATAACTTATAAATATTCAAGGACAGATAAAAAATCTGTCCTCTAATTTGTACAGAATATCCAAACATTCTGCCATACTTATTGTAATTCATTTAACTAAACACTAACATAAAGACGAGTAATAGCAAAAAATGAGAGAGCATATCGCCCTCTCACTAATCACACATATTTAATAAGTCAGATTTATTAGTTGTCAAATGATTCTTGCTCCAAATGGTGCTAATGATAACTTTGCTATTTTGAAAAATTGAAGTCCAAACGGAATACCTACTATTGTTATGCACCAAAGACATCCAAAAAGTAAATTTTCCAATGCCATTGGTATTCCAAAGAAAATAATCCATATTACATTAGCAATTAAAGATGGAACACCTCCTCCATATTCAATATCTTTTCCAAATGGTGCAAATGACATAGATGCGAATTTAAAACATTGTTTTCCATAAGGAATACCCACTATTGTTATGCACCATAATAGTCCAGATATAAGCCAAGAAAGTCCACTTAAAAAGCCTCCAAAGATAAACCATAGTATATTACCTAAAATGCTCATAATTCATTCTCCTTTCAACATTATCTAACATATTTTTTGTGTGATTGTGTACTACATTTAGTTATTTAACCTTTGTAGATACAACATTTATTAGTTTTTATAACTAATAACTATTTAATAATTTTACAGAGAACTGCGATTATTTACACTTCTCTTTCAAAAATAAAAGGGGATGTTTGTGCTAATTGCCTATTCTACACAATTAGCACTCTCGCTATTGTTGTTTTAATATTTCATCTGCTTCCTCTTGTGTTAAGTATTTATTTTCAATCATTTTATTCATAACTTGTCTTTGCCTCTGTTTTGCTAGTTCTGGATTCTTTGTTGGTGCATATATTGAAGGTGCATTTGGTATTCCTGCAAGTAATATGCACTCATAATCTGTCATTTCATTTAATTCTTTATTAAAATATCCTTTACAAGCCTCTTTTATTGTATAATAACCATCTCCATAATAACTTGTGTTAAGGTACAATTCTAATATTTCATCTTTCTCATAGTTTTTTTCTATATCAAAAGCCATAAATACTTCTGCAATTTTTCTAGTAATTTGTTTTTCTTGTGTGAAATAGATATTTTTTGCAAGTTGTTGTGTAATAGTGCTACCACCTTCAACAAAATCCCATTCTTTAATATCATTGATTGTTGCTCTACCTATTGCTATTAAATCAATTCCATTATGCTTGTAAAATCTATGATCTTCTACAGATATAACTGCATCTATGTAAATTTGTGGTACATCTTCTATTTTAGTATAATT
>CANPWO010000055.1 GCA_947584535.1 uncultured Clostridia bacterium | reverse complement strand
ATTTGTAGTTATTTCAATTATATCAGTTGAATCACTTTTTGTATATATTTTGTTTCACATCTATTGTAACATAACAAATAGTTTGCATAAAATATAATATATGCTATTGTTTTTTTAAAAAAATAATGGTATAATAATTATAGCAATAAAAAATGCTATAAAAAAGTTGGAATACCCTTGCCATAGTAGGGAATTAAAAAAGTTGGAATACCCTTGCCATAGTAGGGAATTAAAAAAGTTGGAATACCCTTGCCATAGTAGGGAATTAAAAAAGTTGGAGTAGCTTAATATAAGTTGCTCCATTTTTGTTTAAATAATTGTAGAAAATTGTCGGAAATTTACATAAAAATATCAACTCTATTTATTTACAAATAGATAAATTTTAGATATAATATATAAAAAAGTAAAGTATAAATAGAAAGGATATAAATGAAGAATTTAAAGTTATATTATATAAATGAAGACTATATTGATTACTTAAGAAAGTATGATAATAAAGTTTCATATAATAAAGATAATAGTAGACCATATATAGGAATTGTATTTGTTTTTAATGGATTTAATTATTTTGCTCCTTTAGCTAGTCCTAAGCCAAAGCATTTAAAAATAAGTAATAAAGCAGTTGATATATTTAAAATACAAAGTGGTAAATTAGGTGTAGTAAATATTAATAATATGTTACCAACACCTATGAAGTGTGTTAATGAATTAATGCCTCTTATAAAAGATGAAAAATATAAAAAATTACTTGAAAATCAGTTAACTTACCTAAATAACCATAAGATGAAATTATTTGCAAAAATAAATACATTTCAAAAACAATATAGAAATAATTTTTTAGATTATAAAGTAAAAAATCGTTCTTGTAATTTTGAACTTTTAGAAGATAAATGTAGTAAATATCAAAAATCAAATAATTGAGTTTTTGACATATATACTAGAATTAAAAACTTAGATTTGTCTAAAAAAGATGTAACAGATAGGGTACAAGAATTAAAAGATAAAGCAAAAGAGCTTGTTTCATACATTTTGCTTTTTAAGTTAAGATGAAAAAATATAATAGAAGAAGCACTTACTAAAAATTTGTAAGTGCTTTTTGACATGCTATATAATATGTAATATTCCAAGACAAATAAGTAAAAGAGATGATAAAATATCAGAGTAAGTAATTATAAAAGTATTAACCAGCTTTTTCCCTAGTTTGTTCCCTATATACATAAATAAAAAGCTAAATAAAAAAGTAGTAATTAAAGCTGTAATCATATCAATACCTGCTACACTTGTAGCAACACCAACTGATATATTATTTGCAGAAAGTGCAAGAATAATTAAAAATAGTTCTTTTATTCTTAACTTCTTAAATGTTTTGTTATATTCTTCAGCCTTAATTTTTTTTATATATTTAGTATATACAAATTTAATTATTGAAAATACTCCAATTAAAATAAGAGAGATAGCACCAATTAAATTTGCAATATTTTCATCTAAAAAACTAAATGCAAAAACACCAAGTTGCATAGATGTTATCGTTATAATACTTGTACAAAGTGCGATTAAAAAATTACTAAAAAAAGAAATATGTATTTTCTTAATACCATAAGCAATTCCTAGTGCAATATTATCAATATTTGCAGATAAACTAAATATTAATGCAGAAATAATATTTATCAAGATAATACCCCTTTCTATAGTTTAGTCTTAATATAGTAAATGAAATTAATATTAAAAATGTAACAAAGAAATTAAATATAATTTATGATAATTTTGTGAACAAAATAAAATATTATCATTTTTCCTTTATTTTTATCAAAAAGTGTAGTAAAATATAACTGTTAATAGTTAAGTGAAAGGAAGAGGAGGAAATGCCTAAAATTTGGAATATAAAAAAATATGATGAAGAGCAAATAGATAAATTAAGTAAAGAATATAGTATATCAAAAACACTTGCAAAATTAATTGTATCAAGAGAAATTGAAGATATTGATATGTATTTAAATGGAGATATCTCCTCATTTAAGGATCCATATTTAATGAAAGATATGGGAAAATTTGTAGAAAGAATAAAAAAAGCAAAAGATAAAAATGAAAAAATATGTATTTATGGCGATTATGATGTTGATGGGATTACAAGTATAACAATAATGTATAAGTTCTTAACAAAACTTGGTTTAGATGTAACATATTATTTACCTGATAGACTTTTAGAGGGGTATGGGGTAAATAAAGGAGCTTTAGATAAAATTAAAGAAAGTGGAGTTTCTTTAGTTATAACAGTAGACTGTGGAATAACAGCAGTTGAGGAAGTAGAGTACGCAAAAAGTATTAATTTAGATGTATGTATAACTGATCATCATGAATGTAGTGAGTTAGTACCAGATGCAATAGCAGTTGTTAATCCAAAACAAAAAGATGATAATTATCCATTTAAAATGTTTGCTGGTGTTGGTGTAGCGTTTAAATGTTTAAGTGCACTTGCAAAAGAGTTTAATCTTGAGGCTGAAAGTTATCTTAGATATTTAGATATAGTAGCAATAGGAACAATATCAGATATCGTACCACTTGTTGATGAAAATAGGGTTATATCAAAATATGGTTTAGAAACTCTTAAGAAAACAAATAATGAAGGACTTAAAGCATTACTTGAAATAGTAAGTTTTAAAAATATAGACAGCACTATGGTATCATTTGGTATGGCACCAAGAATTAATGCATGTGGTAGAATGGGAAATGCTAAAATTGCAGTAGAGCTTTTACTTGAGAAAGATAAAAATAGAGCAAAAGAACTAGCTAAAAAGTTAGATACATTAAATATAAAAAGGCAGACAGTAGAACAAGAAATATTTGATAAAGCTATAGAAATAATAAATAATCAAGGATATAAAGATAAAAATAGTATAGTGTTATATGATGAAAGTTGGCATAATGGTGTAATTGGTATAGTTGCCTCAAGACTTGTAAATATATATAATAAGCCTGTAATACTATTTACTATGGAAAATGGAATAATAAGAGGATCTGGTAGATGTCCAGTTGGTTTTTCTCTTTACGATACTTTAACAAAATGTAGTACTTATTTAGTACAGTTTGGTGGACATGAACTTGCAGCAGGAATGAGTATAGAAAAAGAAAATATAGATAAATTTAGAGATGAATTTGAAAAAACAGTTAGTGAAAATTTAGGTGAAGAACATGAGCAAGTAATAGATGTAGATATGGAAATAACAAAAAATGACTTAAATGTTAATCTATTAAAAGATATAGCAAAAGTTAGACCATATGGTCAGTCAAATCCTATGCCACTATTTGCATATAAAGGTTTAAAAGTACATGCAATAAGAACTTTAAAAGAAGAAAAACATTTAAAATTCACATTAAAAGACGAAAGAATCTTAGTAGAAGCATTAGCATTTTCACAAGGTGATAGACGAGATGAATTTAGAATTGGTGATAAAATTGATGTACTTTGTAATGTTGAATTAAATACTTTTAAGACACCTAGAACTATACAATTAGTATTACAAGATTTTAAAAAATCAGTTTAAAGTTAAAACTATGTAGGAGGCTTAAAATTGGAAAGTACCTTAAATGAAGTAAAAGAGATTCTAGAAAAAGAAAAAATAAATTATGATATTAATTTACTTACCAAGGTAGTAGAGTATATAACAGTTATGTATAAAGATCTTCAAAAAGCAAATATACCTATGACAAAGCATGTTTTAGGCGTAGCAAGACAAGTTGCAACTTTGCGTCTTGATGATGTATCTGTTTATGCTTCACTACTTCATGGTGTAGTAAAGTGTCAGAATTTTGATAAAAAGGAATTTGAAAAGCTGTTTTCAAAAGAAATACTTGATATTGTGCTTACTGTTGATAAATTATCTACTTTAAATTTAAGAGGAAAAGAAAAGTTAGATAGCGATAATCTGCGTAATATGTTTATGGCAATTGCAAAAGATATTAGGACTGTCATTATAAAGCTTGAAGATAGGCTATATAATATGCAAAATATAGCAAATGTAGATAATGAAGAAGTTAAAAAGAATATGGCAAAAGAGTGCTTAACAGTATATGCTCCAATAGCACATAGACTTGGTATGTCTCAAGTAAAATCTGAGCTTGAAGATATTTCATTTAGGATATTAATGGATAAAGAGTATCATATAGTTAAATCGCAAATAGATGAAAAAAAGCAAGAAAGACAAGAATATATAGAAAATAGAATAAGAGAAATAGAAACAAGTTTAAAAGCTCAAGGAATCTCTGCTAAGGTTTATGGTAGGCCAAAACATTTCTATAGCATATATAGAAAAATGACTGAAAAAGGGTGCAGAGCAGACGACCTTTTTGACTTGTTAGCAATAAGAATTATTGTAGATTCAATAAAAGATTGCTATACATCTCTTGGTATAGTACATGATATGTATAAACCAATGCCTGGTAGATTCAAAGATTATATAGCAATGCCTAAAACTAATATGTATCAGTCATTGCACACAACTGTATTTGGTGAAAATGGTAGACCATTTGAAATACAAATTAGAACTTGGGATATGCATAAAGTAGCAGACTATGGTATCGCAGCACATTTTGCATATAAAGAGAAAAAAAGTAAACAAACTGAAACTGACAAAAAATTAGTATGGCTTAGACAAAGTTTAGAAATACAAAAAGAACTTGAGAATAATTCAGAGAATATGAAAAATATAAAGGTGGAATTATTCGGAGAAGAAGTGTTTGTATTTACACCAAAAGGAGATATAAAAGCACTTCCAAAGGGTTCTACACCAATAGATTTTGCCTATTCTATTCATCAAAAAGTTGCAGAAAAGATGTCAGGTGCAAAAATAAACTCGAAAATGGTACCAATAAGTACAAAACTAGAGAATACAGATATTGTAGAGATTATTACTTCAAAAAATGCTTCAGGGCCAAAAAGCGACTGGTTAAAATATGTAAAAACTTCTAATGCAAGAAATAAAATAACAGCATATCTTAAATCACAAGGTAAAGAAAGTAATATACAAAAAGGAAAAGAAGAATTTGAAAAAGCATTAAAAAGACAAAGAGTACCAAAAGATGAATTACTAAAGCAAGAAATATTGGAAAAAGTATTAAAAAGCTATAGTTTTAAAACAATAGAAGAATTATATGAAAATATTGGCTTTAGAAGTATATCTCCGGTAAAAGCTATAAATAAATTAATAGAAGTTTATGAAGAAAGTAGACCTAAACAAAATAAAAACAGTAAGATAAAGAATGTGCAAAATAAAGTTGATGCAAGTAGTTATATTGAAGTAAAAGATATAAAAAATTGTAAAGTACAGCTTGCTAAATGTTGTAATGCAATACCAGGAGATGAAATAGTAGGCTATATAACAAATGGTAGAGGAGTTTCAGTACATAGAAAAGATTGCAAAAATTTAAGTAACCTTGATATGTCCTCAAGAAAAATAGATGTTTCATGGAAAAATCAAGCAAATGTAGTTTCAGTTGCAAGAGTATTAGTTAAAGCAAATAATAGGGATAATATATTAAATGATATCATAACAAAAATAAATGAAAATAAACTAAATATTAATTCAGTATCTACTAAAATTACGCCAAATAGGGAAATTGGTTTAATAATAATGCTTAATATATCAAATGCACAAGAATTACAAAAGATTATAAAAGAGATAAGAAAGATTGATAGTGTTTTTGAAGTAAGACGTATACAGTAAAAATTTTATAGGAGGAGTTATATATGGAAGAAGAAAACAGAGAACAGTATGCTGGTAATGGAAAGAGAATAATTGCAAGTATATCACTTGGAGAAGAAAGATATTATATAGACGAAAATAGGGATGTATATGAAAAACTTGGCAATGTGTTTGTTGAGGTAACAAATGAGGAAATTATACAGAAAGTAAAAGCTGTATTAAGTATGCCAAGTAAAGATGAATTTATGTATTAAAAGAAGGTAAAAGAGTATGATAAATGTTTATCAAATGAAAATTGATGTATCAAATCAGGGACATTATACAAATACATATATTATAAATGATGAAAAACAAGCACTTATTATTGATCCAGCATATGATTATAAAAAAATTATAAATTATATTAAAGAAAATTCGCTAGATGTAAAATATATAGTAATAACACATGCACACGCTGACCATATAGGTGCTACTGAACAAGTACAAAAATATACTAACGCTAAGGTTATAATACATAAACTTGATAAGCAAGCACTATTGTTTGAAGCTGAGAATTATAGTGATATGTTTAATATAAAGAAACAAAATATAGACTTAAAAGATTTAATAGTAGTTGAGGATGGCTATAAATTTAATCTAGGTAGTATGTCATTTGAAATAATACATACACCAGGACATACAGCGGGTTCTATATGCCTATATGAAGAAAATAACAAAATGTTATTTTCAGGAGATACAATATTTAGTGACGCATATGGTCGTTGTGATTTGTATAAAGGTAATTTTAATGATATGTTAAATTCATTAAGGAAGTTATTTAACAGATTTAGTGATATAATGATTTATCCAGGACATGGTGAAATATCAAATATTGATATTGCAAAAAAGAAGATAAAATTACTTGTTGCAGTAAATGGACATAGTATTTAATAAAGGGGGAAAATATGAGTCGTTTTAAAGAAATAATAGAAGAAGAAAGTAAAAAAGATTATTATAAACAATTACACGAGTTTATAGAAAATGAATATAAGACAAAGACTATTTTTCCACCAAAAGAAAATATATTCTTTGCTCTTAAAAATACACCTTATGAATATATAAAGGTTGTAATTATAGGGCAAGATCCATATCATGGAGAAGGTGAAGCACATGGAATGTGTTTCTCAGTAAATCCTGGAATAGATATACCTCCATCACTTCAAAATATATTTAAAGAAATAAATAGAGATTTGGGACTTAAGATACCAAATAATGGTTATTTACTTAAATGGGCTAGACAAGGAGTACTTTTACTTAACAGTGTACTTACAGTAGAAAAAGATAAGCCAGCTTCACATCAAGGCAAAGGTTGGGAAATTTTTACTGATAAAATAATTAGCGAGATAAATAAAAAAGATACACCAGTAGTGTTTATGCTATGGGGAAAATTTGCTAAACAAAAGCAAGAATTAATTACAAACCCTATTCATTTAGTTTTAACAAGTTCTCATCCAAGCCCTTTTTCAGTTAGGTATGGATTTGATGGTTGTGGCCACTTTTCTAAAGCAAATGAGTTTTTAGTAAAAAATAACATTAGACCAATTGATTGGCAAATAGATGATATTTAATATGATAATGTTATAAAAATTGGAGGAAATAGAATGAAAGATAAATTTAATATGACAAAAGAAGATAATATATTTTTCGCTAAAAGGAAGTTAGTAGATAATATATATAAAAGTGCTAATTTAGAGGGGATTGCAGTAACATTTGCTGATACTTATTCATTTATGAATAATGTAAATACTGGAAATATATCAATAGACGATATGTTAAAACTTAAAGGTTTAAAAGATGCATGGGAGTTTGTTTTAAGTACAGTAGATGATGAGTTAACAATAGATTATATAAAAAAAGTACATTTTGAAGTATGTAAAGGGCAGAACGTTTATCCATTAGGAGAATTTAGAGATAGAGGAGTAGGAATTACTGGTACATCATGGAGACCTAAAATGCCTAGTGAATGTAATTATGAGGAAGAATTAAAAGATATATTAAATAACAAAAATAAACTAGAAATGTGTCTTGATCTATTTTGTTATATTCAAAGAAGTCAAATGTTCTTAGATGGAAATAAAAGAGTATCTAATTTAGTAGCAAATAAAGAGATGATAAAAAATGGTCAAGGTATAATAGCCATACCAGTAGAAGAAATAGGAAATTATTTAACAAAACTTATTAATTATTATGAAACAGGTAATAATGAAGATTTAAAAAAATGGTTATATGAAACTAGTGTTGATGGAATATAGTACTTATTTGATATAAAATAAATGTAATGTATTATTATGGAAATTAGGCTTTTTGTTAATTGTTGGAATGAAAAAAATAAAAATTGATTAGAAAGAGTAGAAAGTGAGGTGATAAAAATTCGGCTCTTTGTCAATTGTTGGGGTGAAAAAAACTAAAAATTGATTAGAAAGAGTAGAAAGTGAGGTGATAAAAATTC
>CANPWO010000054.1 GCA_947584535.1 uncultured Clostridia bacterium | reverse complement strand
TCACTAAATGCTTTATCTGCAAGCTCATCTAGTTTACTCATATATACTTTTTCATCTATTCCTTCCTCTTTAAAAGAGTGACTCATATCTAGTTTTGTCATAAGCTCCTTTATAGCCTTAATTAAAGACTCTACTCCTTGTTTAGTTGTATCTGCTTTAAGTCCTAATCTTCTTGCTATATCTGCATATCTTTTATCTGCAACAAAATATTCATATTTAGGAAAAGATACAAACTTAGTAGGAACTTTAGCATTATATGCTATTACATAAGGAAGTAATATTGCATTTGCTCTTCCATGAGGTACATGATATTCTCCACCGATTTTATGTGCTAAACTATGATTTATTCCAAGAAATGCATTTGAAAAAGCAATTCCTGCTATTGTACTTGCGTTATGCATTTTTTCCTTTGCAATCATATCAGTTGGATTCTTATATGATCTTTCTAAATATTCAAATACAAGTTCTATAGCTTTTATAGCAAGCCCATCAGTAAAATCAGAGGCCATATTTGATACATATGCTTCAATTGCATGAGTAAGCACATCCATACCAGTATCTGCTACAACAGTTTTTGGTAATGTAGAAACTAAGTCTGGATCAACTATTGCTATAGTTGGAAGTAAAGCATAATCAGCAAGTGGATATTTCATATTTTTTTCCTTATCTGTTATTACAGCAAATGAGGTTGCCTCAGAACCTGTGCCACTTGTAGTAGGAATAGCTACCAATTTTGCTTTTTCTCCTAATTGTTCTATTTTATATACTCTCTTTCTTATATCTAAGAATTTTTCTTTTAACGCACCTAAATCTACATCAGGTTGCTCATATAAAAGCCACATTCCTTTAGCCGCATCAATAGCACTGCCTCCACCAAGTGCAATTATACAATCAGGATTAAAGCTATTCATCATAGCTACACCTTTATTAATTGTATCAAATGATGGATCAGTCTCAATATCAGAAAATATCTCGCAATGTACATGATTTTTCCTTTTTCTTAGATAATATAATATTTTATCTACATATCCAAGTTTTAACATTGAAGGATCACATACAATAAATACTTTAGATATATCTCTTATAACTTCTAAGTACTTTATAGAGCCTCTTTCAAAATATATTTTACTAGGTACTTTAAGCCATTGCATATTTACTCTCCTTTTAGCAACTCTTTTAACATTTATTAAATTTGTTGCAGATACATTCGCTGTAGTTGAATTTCCACCAAATGTACCACAACCAAGTGTTAAAGATGGCATGTTTGTATTATATATATCACCTATAGCACCATGTGTTGAAGGAGAATTAACGATTATTCTACCCGCTCTCATTCTAGTTTCAAATTTTAATATTGCATCTTCACTTTCACTATGTATAACAGCTGAATGTCCAAGTCCACCATAAATTAGTAGTCTATCAGCAATATCAAGTGCTTCATCTTCATTATTTACAATATAGTATGCAAGTATTGGACTAAGTTTTTCTTTAGATAAAGGATCTCCATCTCCTACTTCTTTAAGTTTAGCTATTAATATTTTAGTATCTTGAGGCACTTCAATTCCAGCCTCTTTAGCAATATTAAATGCACTTTGACCTACAACTGATGAGTTTATTTTCAAACTATTTTTATCATTAAGAATAACGTAGTCTTGTAACTTTTCCTTTTCCTCTTTAGTTAAGAAATAACATCCGTATTCTTTCATTAAACTTTCAAATTCTTTAGAAATTTCTTTATCTACAATTACAGATTGTTCTGAAGCACAAATCATACCATTATCAAAAGTCTTTGACATTATTAAATCAGTAACCGCAGTTCTTAACTTAGCACTTTTTTCTATATAACATGGTACATTTCCAGGCCCTACTCCAAGTGCAGGTTTACCACAAGAATATGCCGCTTTTACCATACCTGATCCACCTGTTGCAAGTATAAGCTTAATATCTTCATGATTCATAAGAACACTTGTAGCAAGAAGTGAAGGATGCTCAATCCATAATATACAGCCTTTTGGAGCTCCTGCTTTAATAGCAGCTTCTTTTATAATTCTAGCAGCTTCACTACTACATTTTTGTGCTGATGGATGAAAGCCAAAAATTATTGGATTTCTTGTTTTAACAGCAATTAAAGATTTGTATATTGTAGTAGAAGTTGGATTAGTAACTGGTGTAACACCTGCAATTATTCCAACTGGCTCTGCCACTATATCATATCCTTCTGCTTCATTTTCTTCTATAATTCCAACTGTTTTATCGTATTTTATACTATGATATATATATTCTGAAGCAAATATATTTTTAGTTATTTTATCCTCATATACGCCTCTTTTTGTTTCTTCAACTGCCATTTTAGCAAGCTTCATGTGGTTATTCATCGCAGCTTTAGACATTTCTTCAACTATCTTATCGATTTGTTCCTGTGTCATATTTTTATATTCTATCTCTGCTTCATGAGCTTGTTTAACTAAATTATCTATCTCAATTTTTTCTTCTAACTCTTTCATTATAACCCCTCATCTTCTAATTTTACCACTAAATAAATCTTTATTCAACATCTTGCTTAAATTATACAGAAAATTACATATTATGCTAAAAATACACAAAAAATAGAGAATTAATAATATTTTAACTCTCTATTTTATTCCTTTAATCTCTTAACAATACTTCGCAATAATGCAAAATTTCAGGAATCATCCAAGTAGGGAACTTATATCTTGGAATATGCTGTTTATTTACAAACTCCATTAAATCAGTCCCTTTTTGTATTGACCTTGCATGCCAATCACATACCATTTCCATCACATCTAAACGTGACATATCTGCACATGATTTATAATGTTCAGGATGATGCGAATTATGCTTATGATGTAATTTTATAAAATCACGATTTAGAGGTGATAAACTTTTAGTAGCATCTGTTAAACTTGACTGGTCGTTTATTATAGAAGAAAGTGCTCTAAGCTCATCTTCATCCATAATTTTCGAATTATCATGAACTACTCCTCTTTCAACTAAAGCTTTTGCATGTTCGTATGCATCAATAGATTCCAAATACCTAGCAAGTTTTCTACAACTTTTCTCAACTAAGTCTTTATGAATAAATGTATCCTGTATCATTTTTTCATAATCAGTCATTGAAGAAGTATCTTCACTTAACAAAAACTTCCATGTAGCTCTTTGTGTTTTTGTATAATAACTAAGTGATGTAAAAGCTTGCCCTACTTTATAATCGATACAAAAATCTAAAAGTGGCATTTTTCCATATTCAGTTGTTTCAAGTTCTTTTACAACACTATGAAACAATCCTACTTGTACATTACTATTATTTCTTATAGCTGTAATAATTATGTCTGTATTATCTATTGGCAAATAGTCTTTAAATAAAAAGCCAACATTTGTATCAGGCACTTCAGTTGCTTTAAGATATCTAACTATATCAACAGATACAGCCAGCTTATATACCTTTTTAGGTGTCTTCCTACAAGTGCCTTTGCAAATATAATAGACATCTTTTGAGCCTTCCATAAAATAGTTTTCTATAATTTCAAACTCATATGGATATTCTTTTGACTTTGTAAATTCTTTTAAACTATCATGCCAATCCTCTGTTATATATATTTTTGTACCATTTGTTATTTTTAACCGCTCTATAAGTTTAAGCATTTTTTTATCCTCCTTACTTAGTTTAGATTTTTCTCGAAATAAAATTTGATATAATTATACTACTTTTATTATTTATTGTCAAGTATTACCGTAATATTTCCTATTATATAAGCAAAATAGGTAGTGATATTTTAAAATCAACTACCTATTTTTTTACTATATTTTATTAAAAATATTTTTCAACTTTTGGAATAATATCTTCTCCTCTTGAAATAATATAATCATAATTTTCCTCTAATAGACTTCTTAATGTCATATAATATATATGGCTATTAGTATTAGAAGAAACATTATATACAATATACACCCATAAATAAGTATCTGTATTAGAAATACTTTTTAAAATATTCTTAAGTATTTCTTTTTTTATACTATCATCAAGTTCTTTATCAAGTTGAATATATGAAGATACAACTTTATAGCCATTAAATGTATAATCTTTACGACCATTGTTTATTATTTCCTCTATAGACATATTGCTAATATCATTTACAAGCAGAGATTCTTTCCTTATTGTTTCAAAATCTATATTATAATTTTTTAACAAACATTTTAACTCTACTACTTCATCTTCTACTGTTTTGTTATTTTGAAATCCAACTGTATCAACACTCATTGCATAAGCAAACATTTTTACAATATGCTCATCTATTGGCATATTTTCAAATTTCATAAGACTATATATAATATATGCTGTAGCACAACTTGGCTGATAATAATAATACTTTGATTTTACAGAAGATGTGGTATAATGATGATCAAAAACAAACATAACATCACCTAAATGCTTAGTCTCATAATGGTCTAGCAAGATTAACGTCCTGTTTTTATCTTCATCAGAAGTAAAATAATCGCTAATATTATATCCAAGTTTTTTTAATATCTCATCCGTATCACTTGCAATATTTTTATCAAAAATACATATCTTATTTTCAATATCCATATAATCAAGTAACTTAGAAAGCATAATACAGCTTATAACAGAATCAACATCTGCATTATCATGAGGCAATAAACATATTGGAGCATTACCTGCTATCTCATCTTTGTTAAACTTTACATCAAATGCCATTGCTAAGTCCTCCTAATCCTTTCATTATAACTTCCAAATTAAAAATTATCTCATCTTCTTTTTCCTTAAGACTAGGCTCATTAGAGATAACATACTTGATAGCAAGTTTTGTAGCTTCAATTGAACCATTTGCTATTACATAGCTATAGCCTCTAGCATCAAGATTATCTTTTAATATCTGTGCCTTCTTTTGTGCAGATTTTTCATCTTCAATTCTTCCTTTAGTTTCAAAACTTGCATTTTTATCTTTTTCAATAAATATGATATAATTATTAGTCTTTTCAAAAAGATAATATGCAGCTTGTTCTAAAGGTTTTTCATTTGAAGCGTGCATAGCAGTAATATTAAGTGGTGCATCAGATACTATATAATCTACTTTTCCAAGTAATCTGGATACCCTATAATCTTGCTCACCAATTATTAAAGATTGGCATTTAAGGACTGATGGAAGATTTCCTTCATATACTTTATCTTTTGCAAATTCAGATACAAGTTCTGAACTTAAACCAAGTATTTTAAGCAAAAACATAAGTCCATTAGCAGCAGTAGATTTACCAGAGCCAGGTCCGCCTACAAAAAATATACATTTTGAATCTATTGTTTTCTTCCGTACATCTTTTTCAAATTTTATACTTCCCTTTGCTATATCTACAGCGCGCTCTAACATTTCATCATGCTGAAATGCTAAAGGTTCATTTAAAATGTTACTAACTTCATAAAAGTCAACATCAACAAGTCCCCTACTTTGCTTTATAAGCTGTCTATACTCATCAACATCTCCTTCTACATATATTGAGTAACATTCACTAGAGCCTCCTCTTGTTCCAATTTTATCTGTTTCTTCAGAACTATAGATTCCAACCATATTCATAAAAAAGAATGTAGACTTTATTCCTCTTATTTTTACTGGCGTTGAAACAAAAGTATCCTCAAGTTCTTCTACAGATATTCCAGTTTCTTCTTCAAATACTCGTATGCAAGCATCTTCAGGAAGCTCAAATTTTTCAATTGGTCCACCCGGAAGCGCCATAACATTTGCAAAATCTATCGCATCCTTAGGTCTTTTTCCAAGTACACAATAGAGTTTATTTGTTTTCTTGTCTTTAAGCAAAAATACCATATCAACAGTCTGTCTACCGGGAACAAAAATTACTTCCTCAGCATTATTTGCAAGCTGTATATTTCTAAAACAACCAAAATCACACATTATTTTTATAACAGACTTAGGAACATATTGCTTAAGTTTTTTATAATCCCCTATTTCGATTGTCTTTCTTACATCTGTTGCATGATACGGTATCTCTTTATCAAGAGGTATATCTCCAGCTCTTAGTTTATACTTATCTTGGTTTATAACAATATCCTGTACCCATTCGTTTCCTGATACAATATCATCAATATGGTACATATTTGCTATATTTCCAAGGTCGTCAAGCCACTTTTCATTATCTTCATAATCTGAAAGTGTAACGATTTCATATTTATCTCTTGAAAAATTTACTTCGTCAAGCATTGCTTTTATCATTTTTACCCTTATACTTGAAGGAAAGCAATGTCTACTATTTCCAAGAGTATATTTTGAGCCTGAAATTATAACTACCTTTTTATAAAGCCTTGAAAGTTTTAAAATATACTCAAGATGTGCAAATGTAGGTGGTTCAGTTCTAGCAATCCACCCCGCTACCTTTTCTTTAAGATTTTCTTTTTCATTAATAATATTCATTACTAATTCCTCCCTTTTTAAAATTTGTCTAAGTTTCTTAATTAGTTAGTCTATATTATATCAAAGTATTAACTCAATGTCAATTTTTATGTAATCATTTATACAAAACAAAACGGCATAATCAAAAATAGATTATACCGTTTTGTCCTTATAACAGCCCTTTTAAATCTTCAATTACTTTATCAAGCTCGTCTATACTTTTTAAAGTAAAGCCAGCTTTATGAAAATGTCCGCCTCCACCAGTGTATTTCTTTGCATACTGACTTACATCAATACTGCTACTTTGTGCTGACTGTATCTCTACATATACTTCTTTAGTACTTGCAGATTCACATGCACAAAAATACAAATTTCCTTTAAGGCAAGTTAATGTACTAACCGCCCTTGCTACACTAACAGCATCAAAGCGACACTCGTTTTTTATAACAGAGCCAATTAAGCCTCTTGTGTCAAATACTTTGTTTCTGAGTGCAACTAAGCCCTCAATCCGTTTCCTATTTCTTGTTGAAAATCTCATATTTTCAACAAGACTTGCAGTATCTGCTCCGCATTTTGCAAGTTTTGCAAACTGCAAGAAAACATTTTCTGAAAGATTATACTTTATACCACCTGTGTCAGTATACATACCGATATAAAGATATGTAGCCATTTTAGGTGTAATCTCTGTTTCATCAAGCATACTTGCAACTATTTCACAAGTTGATGATGCCTCCTCTTTGACAATATTAAAATCTCCAAATATCTCACCATTATTATGATGATCTATCCGAAATATTTTTTCCGCTTGCAAATATATAGAATTTTCAGTATTTGAACTTGTTGAAGTATCAAGAATTACTGCAATAAATCTTTCATCTACACTTTCAGTTACCTCAACTTCAAAATTAAAGACATGTAAAAGACAAGTGTCTTTAGTTGTAATAATATACTTGCTATTAAAACCTTTGCCTTTAAAGAATTCAACAAGTGCAAGTGAAGAACCTTTCGCATCTCCGTCATGTTTTTCATGTGCGAAAATATATATATTTTTTGTATTACAAGCTAAGGCTGTATCGCAAATATCCTGCAAAGAAAAATTATTTTCCATGTAAATTCCTCCCTCTTTAGTTATATAGATTTATAAATATATCACATATATTATACCATTTTTTGGCAATTAAGTCAACATAATATTGATTTTTTATTTGACTTTTATTTAAATACAATTTATACTATATTAAAGGAATGGTGACTTTAATATGGTTTTTCCAAATATTCAAATTGATAAATTAGCACTTTCTAATATAAATGAAGATCTAATAAATAGTAACTTGCTAATTTCAAAAAAAATTGCTAATTGTGATTTGTCTAATTGCAATTTAACTGATATAGAAATAAATACTTGTGTTTTAACTAATTTAAGATTTATTTCTTGTAAACTAGATAAATCATATTTTGTTGATGTAATATTTGAAAATTGTGACTTATCTAATATTTCTTTTGAAAAATCCACTTTTAAAAGAGTTATTTTTAGAGGTTGCAAACTATTTAGTACAAATTTTAACGATTCATATTTTGAAAATGTTACATTTGAAGAAAATAATATGGCAAATTGTTTTTTAGATAATAGCTCTTTTAATATAGTTCATTTTGATAATTGTAATATGCAAGATGCAAGTATTACTAATATGCATCATAAAAAAATGGAAATAGTAAATTGTAATCTAAGCCTTTGTAACTTATCTAAAACAAGTCTTAATAATGTTGATTTAACAAGTGATACTATAGATGGCATTATTTTATATAACGAAGATTTAAAAGGCGCTATAATGAATGAATATCAAGCTTTGCAATTTGTAAAACTTTTAGGAATAAATATTAAAAATAGTTAATATTTATATATTTCCATTTCTTAAATAAATTTCTATTATACATATATTAACTAATATCATATGCATGATTTTGTTGAATTAATTCAATAAATTTAAAGTTTTTTATTGAATTGATTCAACAAAAGTGGTATAATATAAATATATAATAATTATAATATTTAAAAGAAGGTGAAAAAAATGAATAAAAAAGAAAGTTTAATTATTAGTAATTATTGGTGGAAAAATAGCGATATAAGTCCAAAATTTTTATATAAAAGAAATAGAGAAGAATTTTATAATATAATAGAAAAACTAGATAATAAAAGAATTTTAAGTATAATTGGTCCTCGTAGAGTGGGAAAATCAACTTTACTTTACCAAACTATTAATTACTTGATAAAAGAAAAAAAAGTAGATAGAAAAAGAATTTTATTTTTTAGTGGTGATGATCCTAGTTTATTTTTCAATGAAAATGATAAATTATCAGATGTACTAGAGATATATTTT
>CANPWO010000053.1 GCA_947584535.1 uncultured Clostridia bacterium | reverse complement strand
AAAGAATCTCTAAGAGACAATATGACTGATATGGAAATAGCTTTAACTGATTTAGGAGAAATAGCCACAAGAGAACTAGCAAAAGAACATAGACCATATGGCCTAGAAGAAAATAAAAAAGTTGCAAAAATGGGTGGACATGCTGCAAAAGTTGCAAAAGAAGATATAGAAAGAAATTTAGGAAAAACTGTTATTAGTAATAAGAATTCTTTAAGTTATCAATATATAAATCAAAAAGAACTGGATGAAGGTAATAACAAAAGTCACAAAAAATAACAGTGAAATATTAGATTTAATAAAGATTATAAATGATATTAGAATTTACTTAGTACAAAAAGTGAGATGAATTTTAATCACCTCACTTTCTACTCTTTCTAATCAATTTTTAGTTTTTTTCACCCCAACAATTGACAAATAACCAAATTTTGTGGAATTTAATTTTATTTTGGAGGCGCCAATCAGATTTGAACTGATGATCAGGCTTTTGCAGAGCCGTGCCTTACCACTTGGCTATGGCGCCATATAATACATTATATTTTATAATATAAAAAAAATTCCAAAATATATCTTAAAAAAATATATATTTTGGAATTATATATACTTGGAGCGGGAGACGGGGCTCAAACCCGCGACCTTCGCCTTGGCAAGGCGACGCTCTATCAACTGAGCTACTCCCGCTGGTGGCTTGACGTGGAATCGAACCACGGACACGAGGATTTTCAGTCCTCTGCTCTACCGACTGAGCTATCAAGCCATTAGTCAAAATATATATTAAAATATAAAAAAATGGCGACCTGAATGGGGCTCGAACCCACGACCTCTAGCGTGACAGGCTAGCGTTCTAACCAACTGAACTACCAGGCCACAGACATTAAAAAAAATAAGTGGTGGGCACTACAGGGCTCGAACCTGTGACCTCCTGCTTGTAAGGCAGATGCTCTCCCAACTGAGCTAAGCGCCCACTTATCTGTTGACAAATATAATTATAACTTATATAACTATTTTTGTCAACAGTTTTTTTACATTTTTTTTAAAGATTATTTAATCTTCTTTTCATTTTTTGCATTTAATATCATGTTCTCAATTCTATTTTTATAATTTGAATATTCTTCAAGGAATTTTTCAACTAATTCTTCTTCCATAGATTTAAATATTAAATTACCTTGAATATAATCTGCACCACATTTTACAGATTTATCAAGTTCACACTCTTCATCAATTTGACCAACTATAACTTTATATTTTAAGTCTTTACATACTTGAACTATATCATTTAATATTCCATCATGGAATTTAGCTGTTTCTGCTACATAAGCTGATGAAAGTTTAATCTCATCAATTTGTAAATCTTTAAATACAACTAAAGGCTCATATTTTAATTCTATGTTATTAATAATTATTTCAGCACCAGCATTCTTTAATTTTTCAAACATTGACTTGTAATTTTCAACTTTATTTATATCTATGTTGTCAATGAATTCAAGCTTTATTTCTCCCTTTTCAATATTGTTTTCATTTAATATCTGACATAATTTATCTACAAATTCATCCTTAACAACATGTCTATTAGATATATTAACTGCCATTTGTATATTTTTAAAGCCTTTTTTCTTTAAGTCATTTAACTTTTGGCAAACCTTAGTTAAGATATACTGATCAAGCTTTATAGTTAAAGCTATTTCATCTGCTTGTTTAATAAAATACTCTGATGTAAGTTTTCCAAGAACTGGATGTGACCAATAAAGAAGTGCCTCAAAACATATTTTCTTGATATCTTTTACATTAATTCTTGGCTGTATAGAGAAATTAAATTCTTCATTTTCATATGCCTTTCTTAAGTCTAGTTGCATTTTTGTATCATTTTCAAGCTTTGCTCTTAATGATTTATTGTGAAAATAATAACCATTTTTACCGTGCTCTTTTATATAATACATTGCATCATCAGCATATTTTAATAAATCTTGTCTATTATCTGCATCTTCAGGATATATAGCTATACCTAAACTATATTGAAGCGATATACTAGAGTTTGCTATATTAAATGGAATGTTTAGTTCCTCTTTTAAACTATCAAGTAGCTCAGTTATATCTGCAACTGTTTTTATATTTTCAATAACTATTGCAAATTCATCTCCACCAAGCCTATATGCACTAGCATTTTTTGGAAGCTTATGTTCAAATGTATCAGATAATGCAATTAATAACTCGTCACCTGCATCATGTCCCATAGTATCATTTATCTGCTTAAATCCATCTAGATCCATAAAACATACTGCAAATTTCTTCTTTTTTATAATAAGTTTATCTAAAACTTGCTGAAACATATATCTATTTCCACGACCAGTTAATTGATCAGTAAGTGCTTGTTTTTTTACTATCTTTGTCTCTTCATTTTTATTTTGTTCAAATAATTTATATATAAGCATACCAGTTAATATTAAGATAGTAACTTCAATAATATAGCCTAAATATGTTACTATTAAATTTGTATCAATATTCAATATCAAAACCTCATTTCTTTTGTTTATTTTACTACTATGTTTACAATTCTTGATTTTATTACAATTACCTTATTTATTGTTTTATTTTCTATATATGGTTTTAACTTTTCATTACTTGTCGCAATTTTTTCTATTTCTTTTTCATCTGCAGATGTAGGTACAATAATTTTATATCTTACTACACCATTTACTTGTACTGCAAGTTCAACTGTGTCTTTTACTAAATATTTTTCATTTTCTATTGGATAATTAGAATTAAATACAGAAAATTCTTTGCCATATCTTGCCCACATTTCTTCTGCAAAGTGTGGCATAAATGGTGCTATTACTTTTATAAATAAAACTGCAATTTCTTTTAATAACTTAGTATTTAGTTTACTTTCATCATTACTTTGTGTATATTTATATAATGCATTTGTTATTTCCATTATCTTTGCAATAGCTGTATTAAACTGCATTAATTCTAAGTCATTATTTATACCTTTTAATAAATTGTTAAATGTAAATAACAATTCTTTATCTTCCTTTGAATAGTCAGTAATGCTACTTTCCTTGTATGTATTAATTTGGTCTAATATTCTTTCAAGCCTTAAAATATATTTAGACATTGAAGTTATACCTTCTTCACTCCAAGGGCCTCCTTCAATATAACTAAAGCCAAACATTAAATACATTCTAAATACATCAGAACCATATTTTTCTATATAATCATCTGGAGATATTACATTTCCCTTTGATTTACTCATTTTATTTCCATCAGGTCCTAAAATTAAACCTTGATGTACAAGTGACTTAAATGGTTCACTAACCTTTGTAAGTCCTGCATCTCTTAATACTTTTGTAATAAATCTTGCATATAGTAAATGCATTGCTGCATGCTCTGGTCCACCAACATATTTATCAACTGGTAACATTTTATCTATCCACTCTGTATCAAATATCTTATCACTATTTTTGTTATCTGGATATCTAAATTGATACCATGATGAACATACAAACGTATCAAGTGTATCTGTTTCTCTTCTAGCATGTCCTCCACAATGTGGACAAGTTGTGTTTACAAATTCCTCAGATTTTGCAAGCGGACTTTGACCATCTGGCTTAAACTCTACATCATATGGCAACTTAACTGGTAATTCTTCTTTAGGAACTGGTACAATACCACATTTATCACAATATACTATTGGAATAGGTGCACCCCAATATCTTTGACGTGATACAAGCCAGTCTCTTAATCTATATGTTGTTTTAAAATCGCCTTTTTGAATGCTCTTTAAATATTTTGTTATTTCATTTTTAGCTTCATCAGTTGTAAGGTTATTAAAATCGCCTGAGTTTACAAGTATTCCCTTTTCTGTATATGCCTCATTTTGTGTATAAACAACATCTATATTTTTATGTTCTTTTACATCTTCCTCTTTTGCAATTACTTGTTTTAATGGTAAATTATATTTTTTTGCAAATGCAAAATCTCTTTCATCATGTGCTGGTACTGCCATAACACAGCCTGTACCATAAGTTGCAAGCACATAATCTGCTATCCATATTTGTACTTTTTCTTTTGTGATTGGATGAATAGCAAAACTTCCTGTAAATACACCTGTCTTTTCTCTATTTTCGGCAAGTCTATCAATTTCTGTAACAAGTTTGCATTTTTCAATATAATTATTTACAGCTTCTTCTTGTTCTTTTGTTGTTATTTTTTTTACAATATCACTTTCAGGTGCAACTACTACATAAGTTACTCCCATTAAAGTATCTACTCTTGTTGTAAATACATCAAGTGATAAATCACTATTTAAGACATCAAAAGTAACTACTGAGCCTGTTGATTTTCCTATCCAATTAGTTTGTATTTTCTTCGTTTTTTCAGGCCAATCAAGGTATTTAAGGCCATCTAGTAATTCTTCTGCATAATCAGTTATTTTAAAAAACCATTGAGTTAAATCTTTCTTTGTAACTTGACTACCACAGCGCTCACATTCTCCATTTATTACTTGTTCGTTTGCAAGTACTGTATTACAGCTTGGACACCAATTTACATTAGCTTTTTTCCTATATGCAAGTCCTCTTTCATATAATAGCAAAAATAACCATTGTGTCCATTTATAATAGTCCTCTTTACAAGTTATTACTTCAGCATCAAAATTAAACATTGCACCCATTGCTTTTAATTGCTTTTCCATTGTTTCAATATTTTTCATAGTTGAATCATATGGATGAACTCCTGTTTTTATAGCATAGTTTTCTGCAGGTAGTCCAAAAGCATCAAAGCCCATTGGTTGAAATACTTCATACCCTTTCATTTTTTTATATCTTGCAAATGTATCAACTGGTCCATAATTATACCAATGTCCTACATGAAGTTTGGCACCTGATGGATATGAAAACATCTCTAAACAATAATATTTTTTATCTATATTTTCCTTATTAAAACTTGCTATTTTACTTTTTTCCCATTCTTTTTGCCATTTATCATCAATACTTTTATTGTACATTATATCATCTTCCTTCTTTTATATTACAAAAATAAATTTATTGCCTTTTCTATACATTTTATTTTTAGTGGGAATTCTGGTCCTTCATCTCCGTCAACATCTGGTCTATCACATTTTCCTTTTATTTTATTTATATTTATCCATTTTTCTCTAAGATAAATTATATTTTCATCTTCATAGTGATTTCCACGCAATACATTTGATAGAATTGATGGTACTTGATAAAATTTCCAATTTTTTAGAATAATCATATCAAGCATTCCATCTTGTATACTAGAATCGGTAGTAAATTTATCAATTCCACCTACACTACTTCCATTAAATACTAAAAATAGATTTATCTTCTCAATTATAATATCTTTTTCAGTTTCTACTTTTACAGTAAAAGGCCTAAACTTAATTAATTGCTCTGCTGCAGTTATAAAATACGAAAGCTTACCTACTGCATTTTTTAAATTCTTGTCTGCTTTTTGAGATGCATTAGTAAATAGCCCTGCAGAACATACATTGATAAAATACTTATTATTTGCCAGTCCAACATCAACTTTTTGAACATTTCCTGTAAGGATTCTATCTATACACTCTGAAAAGTTTGCAGGCATTTTTATATGTCGTGCAAAATCATTTGATGTTCCAGCTGGAATAATTCCAAGTGGTGTTTTAATATTATTTTGCATTATTACATTTACAACTCTATTTATTGTTCCATCTCCACCTGCAACAACTATTCCATAACATCCTTCATTATCCACATCTTTTAAATATTCATATAAATTGGTTTTTTTACCTGCTCTAAAAACAGAAACTTCTATACCATTTTGCATAAACTTTTCAATTATTGTATCTAAAAAATATTTAAATTTACTTTGTCCTGCTCCAGAGTTATAAATAAGTTTTATCTTTTTCATTTTTTTACCTTCCTTTTAGGTATATTATAACATTTACATTATATTATATAAATATTCAAATTTCAAGCAATTCATGCAAAAATACTTAACTAAACTTAAAGTTATATAATAGTTTATATTAAGAAAAATTGTCGCAAAAAAATATTTTACGACAATTAATCATTCTACTTTTTTATATCATCAAGAGAAATTTGTTCTGTCTTATCTACAAAGAAATCCCTTAATTTTCTATTTGTTATCTGGGACATAAATTTAGTATCAATATTATATAAATATATTCCCATCTCACCTTTTATTTTATAAAATACAGTTTCATCTATACCTTGTAAAAGTTCTACAGACATAGGTAGTACTTCTTCTACTGCTTTACTTTCTAGATTAATTTTAAATAATTTATTTGAATCATCTACATTTACATAGTATAGTTCATTATTTCTTACAAACATATATTTTGAGCCGTCTATTTCTTTTATTTGACCATTATCAGATGCTGTTTTTATATCTGCAACTTTTGATTCATTTTCTCCATTTTTAGTTACTAAGTAAATTTTATTTCCATCTTTTTTATTAACGTAGTATATATTATCTCCTGACTCAATTATATATGATACATTAGATTTTTTAGTTAATTCCTTTTTATCTCCTCCATCTTTATTTAATCTGTATATAGTTTTTGTAGTTGTCTGATCTTTAACAACAAATAAATAGTTATCATCTATTGCAATTTCAACTATATTATCAATTCCTAAATCTTTCACTTCTTTTGTATTTACATTAAAACTTTTTAAAACATTATTTGAACCTTGGGTGTAATATACAATCTCACCATTAACATTAAACTTTCCTAACTCTTTTTCAACTAAAGGTTCAATCTCATCACCTTTTTTCTTTAATCTATATAGTCCTCCTTCTTTTGTTCCATAAATATAATCACCACTTACTTTTATATTAGTTAGACCACTATTTGAATATACTGTTTTATCTTCAAATCCATTAGAATATATACTGTTTAATGTATATACAGGGTTATATGTATAACCTTCTGTTACATAGTAAACATTATATATTTTTTGTGCTTTACTTAACTCATCTTCTACATATTTAAAATTATTTTCTTTACTATACACATAAATTTGTGCTATTAAATATATTCCTACAACTGCAACTAAAAATATCGCAATATATGTCAATTTACTTCTTTGCTTTTTTATGTTGCTTGATTGTTTTTTCTTTCTTTTTAAGTATTCTTTTCTAGTTAATTTTTCATCTTCATCTAACTGTAATCTTTGCATAAAATCAACTCCTTTATCATTGGTTTTACATCTTTATTATATACTAGTATATTTTATTTGTAAATATTTTTTTAGCTTATTTCACAAAAAAGTATTATATGAAAATAACTAGAAATTTTTATTATTTTAATATGAATTTTATATCTTCTTTATTTAAAATTATACATGCTCCTTCTTTTAACAAATAATTTGAAAAATAACAATTTTTATCTTGTATATCTCCTGGCACAACTAATATTTCTTTACCAAAGTCTAGCATAATTGATGTTAAATTATATATTATATTATTATAACTTGCATTAAGTATTAATAAATAGTCTGTAATACTTGCAATTAATTCATATTTATAATTTGAATTTGAGGGATATAAAATATATAAATTACAAGGAGAAAAATTTGTTGGAATAAAAAAATTTTGATTAAATATATCTATATCTATAAACATAATTGTTCCAGTATTTTTTTCTTTATTTATGCATACAACATCATTTAAGTTATAAACCTCAGAACATATGCTATCATATTTGTGATTATCTATATTTGAACTTTTATATATATACACTTTCTTTTTACTTAGTAAATTTATATCGCCATAATAACATATAAGTATAGGTGCATTTATTATCGATTTTAATTCATAAGGATAGTGACTTGAAAAAATATTTATGAACTTTACATTTTGTCTTAAAAGATTATTATATATATTACTTGCTTTTTCTTTTAGACTTAAATTAGTAAAATCAGAAAAAAATTTATTTGATATTTTTATATTATTTTGAACTAAAATATTTCTAAATAAATATCTATTATTTGATACATTATATAAATTTTCTAGTGAATTAAAGGCTTTCAATAATCTTAATACAAGTATATAATTTATGTTTTCAATCATTGAAAGCCATACAAAAATATAATCGTCTATTGCTACTTCACTTCCTTTTCTTTTATTTCATCTAATGTTATATTGCCTATTTTACCATTTTTTAGTTCTTCTAAGAATATATTTGCAGCTTTAGTATAGTCTATTTCTCCACCAGATACTAAACATCCTCTTTTTCTTCCTAGCATCTCTAGTATTTCATATGGCATTACATCTAACTCTTCATTTTCAAGTTTATATTTTTTTACAAACATATTTTTATATTTTTCATCTTTCATAAGAAGTTCTATACCGCATACAGCTATTTCTTCTACATCTAGTATTTCTTGTTTTATATTTCCAGTTAATGCAAGTTTTATTCCTGCATTATTTTCATCTAATTTTGGCCATAGAAGTCCAGGTGTATCAAGTAATTCAATATTAGATGCAACTCTTATCCATTTCTTTTTCCTAGTTACTCCAGGTTTATTTCCAACTTCTGCACTTTGTTTTTTTGCAATTTTATTAATAAGTGTTGATTTACCTACATTTGGAATTCCAACTATCAAAACACGGTAAATTGGCTTTATTTCAATTTTTTTATTTGCATATTTACTTTCATATATTTTTTTACCTTTTAAATTGATAGTTTCAACTATTTTTTTTATATCATCATTATTATTTGCACAAATATTAAGACATGAATATCCCTTACTTTCAAAATATTTCTTCCATTTTATATTTTGTTCTTTATCTGATAAATCAGATTTATTAAGTAGTATTATTCTTTCCTTGCCTTGTGCTAATTTATCTATTAAAGGATTCCTACTTGAAATAGGAATTCTTGCATCTAATACTTCTATTACTATATCTATTAACTTTAAGCTTTCTTTTATATCATTTTGTGCTTTAACCATATGTCCGGGGATACCATGATAGTACGACTTTTCTAAACACCTTATCTGACTCATTTATATTTTCATTTATATCTTTTTTATTAGCCAA
>CANPWO010000052.1 GCA_947584535.1 uncultured Clostridia bacterium | reverse complement strand
ATAATTTAGGCTTCATATTACTTTTGTTTAAGTATTGAAAATACTTGTTTTTCATTATCAAGTAATTTCAAGAATTCTTTAATATCTTCTTTTGTTATATTATTTAATATATTTACATCTTCATAAACATCATAATTATTTAACGCACTATCAATAATTCTTCTATAACATACATTTAAATTATCTGCTTTTTTAATAAGGTCACCTATCTTTTTCTTTTTTATCAGTTCAAACATCTCATCATCAAGATTTTTAGTTTTTATTTCATCTAAATAGTTAATTAAATCTTTCTTTAATTCTTCTATATTAGTTGAATAAGCACTAATTATAACATGTGAAAAAGAACTAGAGCCTTCATAATCAAAATTAACTACATCACTTAATATACCTTTATTATATTCTTCTTCAAAAAATGGTGTTATCTTAGAAAAATATAAATCTGATATAATATCACATATTATACTTCTTTTTACTATTTCTTTATCTTTTACAACATCTAGTTTATAGCCAATACATAGTTGTGGCATATATATGTCCATTTCTTGAACAATTTCTTTTTGTGTAATTTCTTGTGGCTCTAATTCAAAGAATTTCTCTACATTTTTTATTTCTTTTTTATTATCGTAATCCTTTTCATAAAGCCTTAAATTTTCTTCTATAATTTCTATAGTTTTATCTATATCAACATCCCCTATTATAACTATAAACATATTTTGCGGACTATAAAATGTATTATAGCAAGTGTATAAATACTCTTTTGTTATATGAGATATTGACTCTACTGTTCCTGCTATATCAATTCTTACAGGATTTTTGCTATACATTGCTTTTAATGTATTAAAATAAACTGAGAAATTTGGATCATCATCATACATTTTTATTTCTTGTGCTATTATTCCCTGTTCTTTTAATACATTTTTATCTGTAAAATATGGTGTTTTTACAAGTTTTATTAATAATTCTAATCCCTGATTAAATTTATCTATTGTTTCAAAATAATAAACAGTATGGTCAAATGTAGTATAAGCATTTGCAGATACTCCTATTTTTGAAAATAAATCTAAAGCATTCGCACCTTCTTGTTCAAATAGTTTATGCTCTAAAAAATGTGCTATTCCATCTGGCACTTTGATTCTTTCATTATTTTCAATATTTACAAAATCGTTAATTACAGAACCATATTTTGTACCAAACATACCTATTTTTTTCTTAAAATCTTTCTTTTTGCATATATATACTTCAAGTCCATTTTTTAATACTGTTTTATATGTATTTTCATCTAGCTCATTGCAAATTTCTGCTTCAGTTTTATTCATTTATATCACCTCCAAGTAAAAATATTTCTTCTACTTCAAGTTTTTTTGCAATTTCAATAATATCCTGTTTTGTTATATTTTGAATTTTTTCTATCATATCGTCTACAGTTATATTATTTTCTTTATTTATTAATATATTAGCTATTGTCATCTTTGATAATGCTATTTTAGAATCATCCCATTCTTTTAAATCTGCAATTATACTCTCTTTTGCTGCATTAAATTCTTCATCTGAAATTTTACCATTTACAATATCAGATATTTGTTCTGTTATAACTTGCTTAGCTTTATCATAATTTTCTTTTTCAATACCAGCAAAAATTATAATCATATCTTTAAATCTATAATATCTTGATCTAACTGTATATGCTAGAGACTCTTTTTCTCTAAAATTTTGGAATAATTTTGAACTAGGTGTTGCACCAAGTATTGCATTATACAAACTTAGTTTATAGAAATCTTCACTTGTAGCATCCTTTATTCTTATTCCCATGCTTAATACACTTTGACTTGTATCGCTTTTTTCAAAAGTTTCATTTATTTTATCTTGTGTTTTTTCACTATGACAGTTATATATTAAATCATCATATGTCATATTACCATTAATTTTATCTTTAAATTTATTTTTTACCGTATCTTCAATATTATCATAATCTTTAAGATTTCCTGATATTATAACTGTTACACATGAATTATTTATAACCTTTTGATAGTGATTATACAGACTTGCTGCAGTTATATTATTTACTGTTTCTTCATCACCATAAACATACATACCAAAGCCTTCATTTTGGCACATAATTTCTTCCATTCTTAAAATACCATATCTTAATTTATCATCTTTTTTAGTTCTAATTCTATCTAATATAAATTCTTTTTCTCTTTTTACTATAGTTTCATCAAAACTATTATTTTTTATATTTGGATTATATATAATATCATATAAAAATGTAATTAAATCATCTATAACATCTTCATTATTTGGCAAAAACTTTTTATTTATTCCTTCAACCATAAATTCAATATTATATAAATCTCCATATTTTTCTACATTTACATCAAAACTTGCACCATATTTACTAGCCATAAATTTTTCTATTTCTTTTTGTGAATTATACTTAATTGATGACTTAGCAAGTACAGAAGCAAGTAATGCATTTGCTGAATTTTCTTCTTTATTTACATTCATAGTAAAATTTACACTAATGTAAATACTTTTAAATTTTTCCTTATTAATTTTATAAATATTTATCATAAATTCCTCCTTACATGATTATTATTTGTATATACAATATATTTTAATCTAAATTTTCAATTCTTTTCTTTATTTCATTAGGTGATGGAAGTAACTTTTCCATTTTTTTAGGCAATGTATCAAGCATTTTGTATGTTGAAACACCAATTGGTTTATTACTATTATTTAAAGCATATTCTACTACTGTTCTATTTTTACTTTTGCATATAATAATTCCAATTGATGGATTTTCATCATTTAATTTTAATTGTCTATCTAATGCAGTTAAATAAAACTGAAGTTTACCGACATACTCAGGTTTAAAATCTCCTATCTTTAACTCAACTGCTATTAAACATTTTAGTGTCCTATGATATAATAATAAATCTATGTAAAAATCATCACCACCTACATTAATATGGAATTGATTTCCCATAAATGCAAAATTTGGTCCTAATTCTTCTAAAAATGACTTAATATTACTTATTAAAGTATCTTCTAATTCTTTTTCAATGTGTGGCTCAACAAACTCTAAGAAGTCAAAGGTATATTGATCTTTAATCGCAAATTTAGCTTGATTAACATATCTTTCAGAAATTGTTTGATCAAAATTAGTTTGATTTAATAAATATTTTTCATAAACTTTAGCTTCTATATTATTAATTAGTACATCTTTTGTCCATCCAAATTTTCTAGTCATTTTTATATAGAATTCTCTTTCTAATTGATCTTTACATTTCTCCATTATTACTATATTTTTAGTCCAGCTAATTTCTCGCACCATTAGTGCGAGATTTTTTTCATTTATATAAGTTAAATAAAAATTTCTCATACGCCATAAATTACTTGCTGAAAAACCCTTTACTTTAGGGAATTCTTTTTTTAATTCACTTGAAAGTACCTCAACTATATTTTTTCCCCAGCCTTTTTCCTTTTGCTGTTTATAAATTTCTTCTCCTATTGACCAATACAAATTTATTAAAGTTTTATTTACTTCTTTCATTGCTTCATATTGACTTTTTCTTATTTTATTTTTAATATCTTTTATAAACTTAATGCATTCTTCATCTACTATTATATTATCCATTCTACATCTTTCCTTTCTACATATAGCCCCCACAAAAAACTTTTTTTGTAAATATTCACCTCTTTTCTATATGCAAAAATTATATCATGAATAATAAACTATGTAAATACAAACTGTTTAAAAAAAGTATGAAAATTTCGACAATTTATGTGATATGTTTTACATAAATTAAACAATATAAAAGTCAAGCAACTAGTCTTGACTTTTACATTTTACATATTATTTAATTTAGCTTTTACAATATCACTTACTTCTTTTCCGTCTGCTTTACCTGAAGTTTTAGGTCTTAAATATTGCATTACTTTTCCCATATCTTTAAAAGAACTTGCTGAAGTCTCTTTTATTGCTTCATCAACTAATTTTTCTATTTCTTCTGTTGTTAATTGTTCAGGTAAATATTTAGATAATATCTCAATTTCTTTATTTAATTGTTCTACAATATCCTCTCTATTACCTTTTATATAATCACCAATTGATTCTTTCCTTTTTTTAACTTCTTTTGCAACTATTGCACTCATTTCTTCTTCTGTTAAAGTTTTTTGAGTATCTTTCTCAACTTGTAAAATAGCAGCTCTTAAGCAAGTTACTGTATTTTTCTTTAATTCATCTCTATTTTTCATAGCATCTTTTAAATCATTTAATAATTCTTCTTTCATATTTTCCCCTTTCTATATTATTTAATCTTTATGCTTAAATTCTTCCTTTACATCATTTTCATCTGTTGTTTTTTTAACACTTAAAAGTCCGATTATTACAAAGAAGAATAACGCAATCAATAGTAATAATAATTTCCATATATCAGCAGAAATCATAACAACTGATATAATACATAATATACTAGTTATAGTATATAAAAGTAATACTGCTTGACGCTGATTTAGTCCTCTTTTAAGCAATCTATGATGTATATGCGCACCATCTGGTTTTAACATTGGTTGCCCTTTTACAAAACGCCTTACCATTGCAAATAATGTATCAAAAATAGGTACACCAAGAGCAATAATAGGGACAATTATTGCAACAACTGTATATCCTTTAGCAAAACCAAGTATAGATACTATTGAAAGTGTAAAGCCTAAAAAATTTGAGCCTACATCCCCCATAAACGTTTTAGCTGGATTAAAATTATATGGTAAAAAACCAAGTGTAGCTCCAACTAGCACTGCTGTTATAATAATTGCATCTAAACTTGCAGAAGTTGCTATAAATATTGTAAGTAAAGCTGTTGCTGATATTGCTGATATTCCAGCTGCTAGTCCATCAAGTCCATCTATTAAGTTTACAGCATTAGTTATACCAATTACCCATAAAAGTGTTAATGGTAAATCAATTAACTCAAAATTTATAGTATTTGTATAAATAAATGGTATTTTAAAACCTGTTATTCTAATACCAAAATAATAAACTATAAGTCCAGCAACTAGTTGAAATATAAACTTATATCTAGCTCTTAAATTAAATATATCATCTATTATTCCCATTAATGCAATTACAAAAGCTCCTAAAGCATATCCTACAAATTTCCTATCAAGTGCTATAGATTCAATATTTCTAGTAAATAAATAATATATAAAAAAACCTATTGCCATTGATAATACTATAGCTACTCCACCTATTCTTGGCATTGGCTTTTTATGTATTCTTCTATTATCAGATGGTACATCTACTAAATTAAATCTATGAGCAAGTTTTATAGTAACAGGAGTTAATATAATTGCAAAAACAAAAGTTATGCCTATAATACTATATACTGCGACCATATTATTTACCGCCTTTATTCTGCATTTTTTCTATATTTTCTATTTTTACTAATCTTCTTTCATGACGACCTTTTTCATAAAATGAGTTTATAAAAGAATTAATTACTTTTTCTACATTATCAAATTTTTCACTAAATTCAAGTCTTGCTCCAAGACATAGAACATTACAATTATTATGCCTTTTTGATAATTCAGCCATTTGTTCATTTACGCAATCTGCAGCTCTAATTCCTTTTATTTTATTACATGCTATTGAAATTCCTATTCCTGTACCACAAATTGCAATTCCCAGATTATTACTATCTTCTAATACTTTATTACAAACAGTAACAGCTATATCTGGATAATCGTCACTATCTTGATTTTCATAATTTGTTGCATCAAAATAATCTATTTTTTTCTCTTTAAGATACTCAATAATATCTTTCTTTAAAGCTACTCCTGTATGATCTGAACCAACTATAATCATAACAATCAACTTCCTTTAAAAATTTTCTATTATATTATCAACATAATGTGCTATTGTTCTTGAACATTCTTTATATGCTTCAAGATTATGCCCAAACGGATCAGCAATATCTTTAAAAACTGTGTTTGGTTTGGTATATTCGACTAAAGTAAATACTTTTCTTCTAATTCCCTTACAATAATTCATTAGATTTTTTTTCTGTCTCATTGTAAAAGTTATTATTAAATCATAATCATTTAAGTTAACTTGTAAAAGATTTTTAGCTCTATGAGCCCTCATATCTACATTAAAAGAATACATAGCCTGAATTGCTTTTAATGTACCTACTTCTCCATTTATTGCATATAAGCCACATGAATCTATAAAATATTCATCTTCTTTGTTTAAATCTTTTATTCTTTTTTGCATATAATACTGTGCCATAGGACTTCTACAAGTATTTCCTGTACACATAAATAATATTTTTTTCATATAAAATATAGCCTCCATAAAAGTTATATTTTTACATAAATTATATTATCATAAAATCTATCTAAAGTCAATTAAATAGTGATTTTTTAAAACTTAAACTTGTCATATATTGGTAATTATTGCTCCTATTAATATTCCCAAAATATAAACTATATATACTTTTTTACTATCAGTTAATTTCTTTGAACTTGGTATTAAATCACATGAAACTATATATAACATTACTCCTGCAGCAATAGCTAAACATATAGATATATATACTTCATCTACTTTTCCAATTAAATATCCAAACATTGCTCCAAATCCAGTAAATACGCCAGAAATAACAGAATCATATATTACTTTAAAGGTGCCTTTTTTATCAATTTTACTTGACATTCCAACTACAATACCTTCTGGAATATCATGTAATATAATAGATATTAAAACTATCATTCCAAGTGTAAAAGAATAAATAAAAGAAGAGCCTATTGCAATTCCTTCTATAAAATTATGAAATGCCATTGAAATCATTATTACAAGCGACATCTTAGAATAATTATTTTTTATATTAATTTTGTTATTATCAATTAATTTATCAAGCATTATAATCATTGTAATTCCTATTAATACCGAAATAATTACTATAAATACATTTGAAATACTAAATGCTTCTTCTAACATATCAAAACAAACTATACCAGTCATTATCCCGGCAGTTAGTTCGTATAGCATTGCAAGTTTATTTTTACTATTAATCTTTACTATTGCACTAATTACTCCACCTATTCCACTACTAATTCCACCAATTATACTCATAATAACTAATATTTTTATAGCCATTTTACCTCACCTCTTATAAATTATATAATCATATTAAAAAAAATATATATAAATATTTATCAGTAATTTTACTTTTACAAATTTTTATGCTATACTTTGATTATATAAAGGAGGGAAAATTTATGGAAGATTATATAAAAAGATATAGTAAATATACTGTATTACTTTCTTTATTACTTATAATAATGTCTATATTTTTAATTGCAAAACCTGAAGAATTTTTAAATACAATAATGATATTTATAGGCATATTATTAATTGTAAGTGGTATAATTCAAATAATATCTTATTTTTCTAGTCCAAAAGAATTAAAAGCATTTAGTTTAAAACTTCTTATAGGTTTTATTAGTATTATTATCGGTATAATTGTTATAGTTAATACTTCTCTAATTAATACAATTTTAACAGGAATAATTGGTGCATGGATTATTATACAAAGCATTATAAAATTACAAATTGCAATTAATTTAAAAGATATGGCAAATAATAATTGGAAAGCTATTGTAATATTATCAATTTTAACATTAATTCTTGGAATAGTAATAATATTTAATCCATTTGGTGCTGTTATAGCTATTGGTAGAATTTCTGGTATTGTATTATTAGTTTCTGAGTGTATTAATTTATTTGAATCAATATTTATGCTAAGGTTATAATAAATACAAATAGATATAGAAAAAGAAGATAAAAAATCAAATTTATCTTCTTTTTTAGTTATTTTATTTTTCTATATGCAAAAAAGTCAAAAGGACTATACTGTGTATTATTTTGCATATAGTTAATTGGATTTTCATTATATTCACAAACTTTACTTGGTGCACATCCAATACCTGCAATATGACTCCAACTAAGTTCCCTATCTTGCCGAATGAAATGAAAATCATAAATAGAAAATCCTACTAATATCTTTGTTTCACCTTTTTTTAATTTATCTTCATAACTTGAATTTCTAAATGTAAATCCATAAAATGAAAATGTTTCATATAAAAGTCTTATTAATTTTTTTCTACTGCATTTTATATAATTATAATTATGCTTAAATCTACCAATTTGAGTTAATAAACAAATATCCTTATCAAGCGGTGTTTTACACCATATAGCATCTGATATATCAAGTGCATAGCTTAAGCAGTTAGATTGTGGTTTCTTCCCATAATTTCCTGTAAAAGATTTATTATTTACTGAATTATTATATGAAGGTGGATAATTGTTATTTTTTATCTCGTCTTTAATTTTTTCAATTAATAACTCATAAGGTAAATGTGGCTTTTCTATTACTTCGTCTACTATTTCATATTCATTTTGCATATTTATGCCCCTTTCATTATATATTAATTATAATTTATATATATTTTTTTATTATTTATACCATATAAAATTTATTCTGTCAACTAATACTAATAATATTTCAAAAAATAAAAGATAGCAAAAAAACATAGTTTTTGCCATCTTTTTAATATTTTTTTTTAATTATACTTTTGTTAATCCTCCACTCCAAACATAATTGCCTTTAGCAGATTTATACCATATATCATTTCCTCCAACATTTTCGCCTTTTACAGTTCCTACAGCTTTAAAAGTATCCCCTTTTACAAGACGAGGAGCACCTCCTGGTTGAGGAACTGTAGCACTTTTAGTATTAGGTTCTTTTCTAACATTTGCTTCTGCTTTATCTACTCTTACATTAAATGTTGAATTATTTGTATTATTTCCTATATCCATTGTTTTTTTACTTCTTAAAACACAAATATAACCATTAAATGGAGTATTTCTATATGCAACTGCTAAACTTTTTGTTCCGTTTTGATCATAGAATTTTCCATCGCTTCCTATAAATCCTATATGGCCATATCCTCCACCATAATTACTACCATATACTAATATATCACCAGCTTGTAAACTTGTCCCAGATGATAATTTATTAAAATGAGATAAAACATCTGCATTATTTGCCCAGTCTTTAGCATTTCCTCT
>CANPWO010000051.1 GCA_947584535.1 uncultured Clostridia bacterium | reverse complement strand
GATTTATATAAACGATTGACTTTTTAAAACGAACGTTTTATAATTACAATCATAAAAATATTTTAAAAAGGAGATGATATAAATGAAAGAAATAGAAAAAAATAATAAAACATTTGAAGATATTAAACATATTGATGAAAATGGAGTTGAGTTTTGGTATGCAAGAGAATTGCAAACTGTTTTAAATTATAAAGAATGGAGAAAATTTGAAAATGTAATAAATAAAGCAAAAGAAGCTTGTAAAAATAGCAATATTAGTGTAATTGAACATTTTGTCAACACCGACAAGTTGTCAAAACGTGCTAATAATGCGGAGGTTGTAATTAAAGATTACAAATTATCTCGTTATGCTTGCTATTTAATAGCCCAAAATGGAGATAGCAGAAAAAAAGTAATTGCCCTTGCTCAAACATATTTTGCAGTACAAACTAGAAAACAAGAAATTACTGAAAAAGAGTATAGTGAATTAACAGAAGATGAAAAAAGATTTTATCAAAGAAATTTAACACGAAAAGGAAATTATTCACTAAACCAAACAGCTAAAAAAGCAGGTGTAAAAAATTTTGATAAATTTCACAATAGTGGATATAAAGGTTTATATAATGGGGAAACAGCTGATGATATTGCTAAAAGAAAAGGATTAAGGTATAGAGAAGATATTTTAGATAATATGGGAAGTGATGAGCTTATTGCAAATTTATTTAGAATTTCTCAGACTGAACAAAGATTAAAAAAAGACAATATAGATACTGAAAAGAAGGCTTGTGATACTCATGAAAAAATAGGAAAAATAGTTAGAAAAGCAATTAAAGAAGCTGGTCGGAACTATGCCAGAAGATCTACCTACACCTAAAAAGAGTTTGAAACAATTAGAAAAGGAAAAGAACAAAATGTTAAAGAAATAATTTATATAAAAATTTTGAAATCACTCAAATTATTAAATATATCAAGCTTTTCTGGTATTCTTTCTGTTTTATTAATAAGATATAAAGCTGTATTAAAAGAAAAAACAGTATTAGGATATTTCATTTAAAAAATAAAAAATTTATCATATATAAACTTATTTGTAGCACATATCAATAATATATTCATTCAATTTCTTTATCTTTTCCATTTTAGATGGAATTGTTCTAAAAATCCTTTCTTATTTACATCATTTAAAGTAATAATACTTCCATTATAATTTATTATTTCAATATATTTTTAAAAATATGTTTAATTAATAAACACGCAAACATATTGAAATTTAATATTTCTTTATGATAAAATAGTCTTAAATTAATACAACGTAAAAATTGGAGGAAGACTTATGAAAAAATATTTAGATTTTTTAATTAAAGGTGTTTATGCTGGTGTTTTAATTAGTATAGGTGGTATTGCCTATCTAGCTATTGAAAATAAAATAGTTGGCTCATTTATATTTTCTTTTGGATTGCTTACTGTATGTATGTACTCTTTTAACCTATTTACAGGTAAAGTTGGATATTTACTAGTAAATAAAGCAAACTATTTAATAGAATTATTATTATCATTAATTGGAAATTTTTTAGGTACTTTCATTATTGGGAACTTAATGCGTTTAACTAGATTTAAAATATATATAGATACAGCTAAAAATATTGTAAATGTAAAATTAAGTGATAATATTTTAAGTATATTTATTTTATCAATATTTTGTGGAATGATTATGTATATTGCAGTAAATAATTACAAAAAAAGAAAAGATGTTATCGGTAAATATTTTACTATATTTATGGGAATTATGGCCTTTATTCTATGTGGCTTTGAACATTGCGTAGCAAATATGTTCTATTTTAGTATAGCTGGTATCTTCTCTTTTAAAGTCCTTTTATATTTACTAATTATGATTTTAGGAAATAGTGTTGGCTCATTAATAATAGCATTTTACGATAACAGATATAGTGAAAAATAACATTAAGCAAATTATATAATATAAATGGTTTGAAAAACTAATCAAATAATTTTTCAAACCATTTTTTCATATTAACTAGTAAATCATCTAGCGAATAATTACTTTCTTTTCTAAAATATTTAAGTAACTCCATCATTACTCCATTTACAAAAAAGGAAATATTAAGGTTAAGATAATTATCGTTATAACTATCTTTTAAAGCATTATATATCTTTTCACTAACTACCCTCTTTAGCTTTTCTAAAAACAATAAAGACTCATCAGCAGAAAGTAATAATTTGTATGTTTCTTCATTTTCTTTTAAATATTGCATAACATTATCTAAATATTGTATAATATCTTGCTTAGAATATAATTTTAGATTCTCACTGCATAAAAGTTCAAGTGTTTGTAATTCATAGTCATGAGCAACTTCATATATATTATCATAATGAGTATAAAATGTACTTCTAGTTATTCCTGCTCTTTTAACTAATTCCGTAACAGTTACTTTATCTAATTGTTTTTTCTCATTAAGTAGCTGTGCAAAAGTTTGCTTTATTAAATTCCTTGTCTTTTTTGATGAAGAATTTAAGAACTGTACTTTCATAAATATATCCTTTCTGTATAACAATAATACAGATAATATTATAACACAATATTTCTCTAAAATAAAGACAATTTGCAAATAAATGTCTCAATTTAGACACTTTTTAAAAAGTTATACTTCCATTATAAAAGGTATGAGAATATAATATAACGCAGACTAAAAAGAAAGGAAGGAATTACTTTGAGAAAAATTACAGATTTTATAATAAACAAAAGATATGTTATTTTAGCTCTATTTATTGTTCTTACAGTAATTTCAGCAATACTATCATCAAAAGTAAAAATTAACCATGATATTTCAAAATACTTGCCTGATACTTCAGAAACTAGAATTGGCATGAATATTATGGAAGATGAATTTTCTGAAACTGAAACGAGTACTTTAAATTTAATGTTTGAAGATTTAAAGGATGAAGAAAAACTAGATATACAAAATGATTTAAAGTTAATAAACGGAGTAGAAAATGTAGACTATGATAGTTCAGAAAAATATAATAAAGAAAACTACACATTATATGTTATTACAGTAAATGATAAATCCGATTCAAAACTTGCAGCAGATGTATATAATCAAGTAACTAAAAATTACCATGACTATACATTCTATACAAGTGGTAATATATCAGAATGTAATAAAACAGTATTACCATTTTGGATAATTGTGCTTGCAGTGGCTAGTGCTTTAGTTATACTAATTATAATGTGTGATTCTTACGTAGAGCCATTTTTGTTTTTAATATCAATACTTATGGCTGTTGTATTAAATAAAGGAACTAATATAATGTTTGAAAGTGTATCAAATATTACTAGTTCAATAGCAGCAATACTACAAATGGCTTTATCAATGGACTACTCAATAATGCTGATGAATAGGTATAACCAAGAAAAACAGGTAGAAACAGATAAAGTTAAAGCAATGAAAAATGCTTTGTATAAAGCATTTACTGCTATATCAAGTAGTTCTGTTACAACAATAGTTGGACTTTTATCTCTTGTATTTATGAGCTTTAAAATAGGAAAAGACTTAGGCTTTGTTTTAGCAAAGGGCGTTTTATTTAGTTTAGTTTGTATATTCTTTGTCTTACCATCACTTATCCTTATATTTGATAAATGGATTGTAAAATCTAAGAAGAAAAGTCCAAATATAAAAATAAATAAACTAGGTAAATATAGTTATAAAATTAGGTACATTTCCCTACCTATTTTCCTTATTGTATTTATTGGAAGTTTTTTATTAAAAGGAAATTTGGGCATAAATTATACAGATACACAAGCAGATGAGATAAGTAAAATATTTGAAGAAAATAATCAAATGGCAATTATATATAAAAATGAAGATGAAGAAAAAATCTCAAAATACTTAAAGCAGTTAGAAAATGAAGGAAAAATAGATGAAGTTCTTGGCTATGGAAACACACTAAATGAAAATTTAACTTATGACCTGTTAAATAATAAATTAACTGACTTAGGCTCAGATGTAAATATAGAAGATTATTTATTAAAAATAGTATATTATGATTACTTTAATAAAGATTTAAGTAATAAAATGACATTTGAAGAATTTGTTAATTTTATTGAACAAGATGCATATACAAACAAAAAGGCAAGTAAAAAAATTAATGATGAGATTAAAAAAGATGTTACTAGACTTAAAAACTTTGTTACGGTTAACTCTATTAATCAAAAAAGAAATTCAACCGATATAGCAAATATACTAGAGATTGATAAAAGTAAAATAGATGATGTTTTTATTTATTACCTATCTAAAAATAGTAACGAGAAAATAACTTTAAATGAATTTATTAATTTTATGAATAAAGATGTTCTAACAAATGATAAATACTCTTCTAAAATAGATAATGAAAGTAAAAATAAATTAAATACTTTAGCTAAATTTACAGATAAACAAACTCTTAAGAAAAAAGTTACAAGTAATCAGATGTCAAAACTATTTGGAATTGATAATTCTACAATGGAAGAACTATATAAATACTACATACTTGTAAATGGCCCTAATATAAAAATGACAATTTCTGAATTCGCAAACTTTGTATTAGATAATGTATTAAATGATAAAACTTATGTAAATAGTTTTAATGCTGAAACTGTGCAAAATATAAAATTACTTAAAACTTTTAGTGACCTAAAATTAATTAATAAACAAATGACAGCTAAAGAACTATCTAGTATATTTGGTATAGATGAAGCAAAAGTTACACAAGTTTTACTTTTAAAATATAGTCAAAAAAATGATGAAACTAAATTAAGCCTAACACAGTTTATAAACAAAACTATTGAAATAGCACATACTACAGATTACTTAAATGGTGTTGATATAAGTAAACTAGAAAGTATATCTATTTTTTCAAAGAATGAAAATAATATTAATCAAACTAAAATGAACAAAGATGAGTTAAATAAATTATTTGGTAGCTTCAAAGAAGGAATTGCAGATTATATATACTTTCTAAATGCTCTACCACAAAGTAAAGAACTTTCGCCACAAGAGTTTGTTGATCTAATTATAGAAACTATCGAAAACCCAAATTATAGTAGTTTTTTAAAAGTAGATAATGATACTTTAAATAATTTAAAACTCTTAAAACAAATAATAGATGATAGTGTATCTACTAACAAAAAGTTATATACTGCAAAAGAGTTATCTTGTATTTTAACTGATATAGATATAAATCAAATGTATAAGTTATATAGTTTAATTGATTATTTAGATGGAAATACAAATAGTTGGAAAGCTACACCATACGAGTTTGTAAATATTATATTATCAAATAAAGACATAGATAGTATAAAGAAAAGTGTTGATGAAACAACTATGCAAAAATTACAACTACTTTCCTCTATTATGACTAGTACTATTAAAAATCAAAACTTTTCTTATCAAGAACTGTCTAAAACTATAGGCATTGACCAAGATAGTATAAAAAGTATATATACGTTATATGTTTCAATTAATAAAAATACAAGTATGACACCAAAGGAATTTGTTGAGTTTGTACTAAAGCATCAAAATGATAATATGCTTAAAGGTAGAATAACTACTAGTACTATAAATGATTTAAACTTACTAAACTTAGCAATGAATGGAGTTATTAACAATCAAAAATATAACTCTGAAAGTTTATCTACATTACTTGGTATAAGTAAAGATAATACTTCTTTACTTTATGGACTATATAATTTTAAATATATTGATAAAAGTCCTAGTATTTCACTAAAAGAATTTATTAACTTTTTGTTAAAAGATGTAGTTACTAATAAAGACTATTCAAATAATTTTAATGCTGATCAAATAACTAAACTAAACACAGCAAATGGTATTATGAAAGCTACAGAAAATGGTACTAAATATACTTCAGGTGAAATATTTGCTATTATTAGTACACTAAGTAATGATGTAGAAAAAAATACGATAGATATGCTTTATACATATTATGGAAGTAAAAATGAATATAATAATAAATGGGAAATGACAGTTGAAAATTTTGTTAATTTCCTAAATCAAGATATATTGCAAGACGAAAGATTTACTGATTTTATAGAAGATGATATAAGAAATGATATAATAGAGGCTAAAACTACAGTAAAAGATGCAAAGGAACTATTATTAGGTGATAAATATTCAAGAATAGTTTTAAATACCAAATTTGATATGGAATCACCTGAAACATTTGAATTTGTAAAGAATACTAAAGAGCTACTTAAAAAAGACTTAGATGAATTCTATATTATTGGAGATTCACCTATGGCATATGAAATGAGTAAAAGCTTTAATGGTGAACTAAACTTAATTACTATAATTACAATGATAGCAATATTTATTGTTGTAGCTATTACATTTAAGTCAATACTTATTCCTACAATACTTGTTTTAACAATACAAACCGCAGTTTATCTTATAATGGGTATTCTTTCAATAATAGGTGAAAACGTATATTTTATTTCAATACTTATTGTTCAAAGTATACTAATGGGAGCAACTATTGATTATGCTATATTATACACTTCATATTATCTTGAACATAGGAAAACTGAAGGTATAAAAGAATCAATTATAGACTCATATAACAAATCAATACATACTATACTTACTTCTAGTTCTATACTTATTATTGTAACTTTAATTATTGCAAGCTTTACATCAGCTATTGCTGCAAAAATTTGTAAGACAATTTCAGAAGGAACACTATGCTCTACAATTTTAATTTTAACACTACTTCCTGCTGTACTTGCTTGCTTTGATAGACTTATTACTAAAAATAAAAAAGTAAAAGACAAAGAGAAATAAAAGATATATCTATAAAAATTATTAGTGAAGTAAAGAAATTACTAGAAAATATAAATATAGTGTTAACTTAATAAGTTATAATTTAGTTAAGGAACATCAAATGCTTATGCAAAATTAAAAATATTTTTGATTTATTATTCTTGAAAAAAATTTAAAAATTTGGTATAATAAATTATATATAACGAGTAGCTATAAAAGGCGTAAATCCAGTTTGGGTTTACGCTTTTTTTCTTGTTATTAGGAAGGAGTTTAAAATGGAAAGAAAAGAACAAAATAAAATGGCTACACTTAGAATGGATAAACTTATTTGGAAAATGGGCTTACCAATGATTATTTCTATGGTTTTGCAAGCATTATACAATGTAATAGATAGTATATTTGTAACAAATATAGGAGAAACAGGCCTAATAGCTAATGAAGCTCTTACCTATGCTTTCCCAATACAAATATTAATTATTGCTATTGGAGTTGGGACAGGAGTTGGACTAAACTCTTTATTATCTAAAAGTTTAGGTGAAGGAAATAAGGAAAAAGTTAATAAAATAGCTGGCAACGGTATATTTTTAAGTATTGTTATATATATAGTTTTCTTGTTATTTGGAATATTTGGTGCTAAAGCGTTTATTTCACTATTTACTAATAATGCTGATGTAATAGAAATGGGTACATCTTATCTTAAAATTTGCACTTGTATATCACTTGGTGCAATAGGATTTACTGTATATGAAAGATTCTTGCAAGCAACTGGAAAAACTATGCTTTCTACAATAGCACAAATATCTGGTGCAATAACAAATATAATATTAGACTATATATTCATTTATCCATTAAATATGGGTGTATCAGGTGCAGCTTTAGCAACAGTAATAGGACAAATTATTTCAATGTTAATTGCTATGCTATTTCATTACAAGAAAAATAATGAGATAAATGGCAATATAAAATATATAAAACCAAATCTAAATTTAATAAAAGGCATATACACAATTGGAATTTCAGCAACAATTATGCAAGCTTTACTTGCAGTAATGATGGCAGGAATGAACGCTATACTTAGCACTGCATCAGTTAATTCTAGCATATTAGTTGGAGCTTTTGGAATATATTATAAAATACAACAAATAGCTTTATTCTCAGCCTTTGGTTTATCTAATACAATTATCTCAATACTATCATTTAATTATGGACTAAAAGATAAAGAAAGAATAGATAAATGTATAAAACATGGAATAATAGATACTTTTATTGTTACTTTGGTTATAACTGTTATATTTGAAATATTTGCAAGACCACTATCTAATTTATTTTCACTTACAAGTGGTACTTCAAAAGAAATGATAGATGTATGTGTAATTGCACTTAGAATATCATGTATAGGTTATATCTTTATGGGAATATCTATTGCAATACAAGGAGTATTACAATCTTTAAGATATGCAATAAGACCGTTAATAATCTCATTATTAAGACTTGTTATATTTGTTTTTCCAATAGCATATATACTTGTAAAATCAAATAATGTAGCAAATATTGTATGGTGGACATTCCCTATATCAGAACTTCTAACTTGCATTATTTCATTATTTATACTAAGGAACTCATATAACAGCAAAATAAAAGCACTAGGACAAGAACAAAACAAAATACCTCAAAGTAATAAACTAATTATATGTATTTCTCGTGAACACGGAACTTGTGGTAAAGAAATTGCAAGACAATTAGCTAAAGAACTTAAAATACCATTTTACGATAAAGAAGGAACCAAAAAATATGCTTTAGATAATAATTTAGTTAATAAAGATACAACTGATGATGAATTATATAACTATTTTTTATCATTAGATGTAGAAAAAGACTCAATGATAAAACAAATAGAAACAATTAAAGATATTGTACACAAAGAAAGCTGTGTTATTGTTGGTAGAGGTGCTGACTATATTTTAAAAGATAATGTTAATCTAATCAGAATATTTTTATACGCTCCTCTTAAGTATCGAATAAATAAAGTAAAAGAAATGTATAATGATACTTATGATGAGGCTAAAAAAAATGTAATAAATTCTGATAAATCAAGAGCAACCTACTATGAGATTATTACAGGTCAAAAATGGGGAGATAAAAACAACTACGATTTAGTTTTAAACTGCGATATAGGTATAAAAAAAGCAGTTAGTGTGATTTTAAACTATATAAAAAATATATAATTTTATAAAAAACATTAATAAAAGTAAGTGATGACCACTTACTTTTATTAATATTAAAGTTTATTAATTTTTTATTTATTCAGTTCTAAGTGCAATAACTGGATCTTTTTTAGATGCAGATTTTGCTGGTATAAGTCCACCAATTAAAGTAAGAATTACACTTAATGCAACTAGTATAATTGCATTAGGTAAATACAAGATTACATTTAAAGGTATACTTCCTATAAAATGATGAAGTACAGTATTAATAATAGGTATTAACGCATATGAAATACCAATTCCAAATGCTCCAGAAAGTAATCCTATTATAAATGTCTCTGCATTAAATATTGAAGAAATGTTTTTCTTTGAAGCTCCTATTGCTCTAAG
>CANPWO010000050.1 GCA_947584535.1 uncultured Clostridia bacterium | reverse complement strand
CATACCTCCATTATATTATAGGGGTGAACTTTTTACAAAATAATTTCATAGGGTGATCATATCATAAAATAATCATATAATTTAATTGTTGTAATTGAAATTATTTGAAAAGTATGATATAACATAATAAATATATTTAGAATAATTTTTTAATTAATATTTTAAAAAAAGGAGGTATAATAAAAATGCGTGAAATATACGATACATATGAAGAAATCAATATTGATGATTTTGAGGAATATGACAAAGAAATTGAAGAATCAACTAATAGATATTCATCTGCTAATCATGAATTCTTTTCAGATAGTTTTAAAATGTATCTTAATGAAATTCCAAAAGAAAGAACGCTTACAAAAGATGAAGAAATAGAACTTGCGAAAAAGATAGAACAAGGAGACCAAAAAGCACGGGAAAAACTTATTGTAAGTAATTTAAGACTTGTAGTAAGTGTAGCTAAAAGATATTATGAAAAAAATAATATAAGTGATTTAGTACAAGTTGGAAATCTGGCACTTATAAAAGCTGTAGATAATTTTGACTATAGAAAAGGTTATAGATTTTCAACATTTGCAACACAATATATAGATGGACAGATTAAAATATATATAAAAGATAATTTAAATTTACTAAATATACCTAAAATTATGTATTATGATGTGGTAAAATATAAAAAGAAAAGAAATGAGTTTTTATTAAAATATGAACGTTTACCAACTGATGAAGAAATTGCTAAAGAAATGGATATTTCAATTTCAAAGTTAAAAGAAATTAAATATTATTATGGTATGCTTAAAATTACTTATCTTGATGCTCCTTTAAAAGATGATGATAATGAAAGTAAATCAATAGGAGACATTATAAAATGCACTGAAGTTGATAAAGAAAAAAATATTTATAATAAAATATTACATCAGGAAATTTTTGAGTTACTTAATATTTTAACAAAAAGAGAAAAAATAGTAATAATTCTTTTATTTGGTTTAAAAGATGGGAAACTTAGAAATGGCCAAGAAGTTGCAAATATGCTCAATATTACTAGAGAGGGAGTAAGAAGAATTAAAGATAGAGCTTTAAGAAAATTAAGAAGAGCTCCAGAAAAAGAAATGATTAGAGAGTTTCTATATGATTAAAATAAAAGGACTGTAAAAATTTTTAAAAAATTAGGTTTATATCAAGAATATGATACAAATCTAATTTTTTCTCTTTTTTATACCAAAATTTATTTTTTATTATAATTTTTTGATTTACGATACAAAATATATAATATACCGAAAGGAATAAATTAATTATGATAACAGAAATTTTAAATGTAATTATTTTATCTATTAGTTCAATTCTAATTTTATTTTTCTTAACAAAACTAATGGGAAATAGAGAAATGTCACAACTTTCAATGTTTGATTATATAAATAGTATTACAATAGGCTCTATAGCAGCTGAAATGGCTACATCTCTAGAAGACTATCATAAACCATTAACAGCTATGATTACTTATGCAATAATAATTACTATTACAGCTATTATATCTAGCAAATCCTTAAAGTTTAGGCGATTTGTATCAGGTAAATCTTTAGTACTGTATGAAAATGGTGAACTTTATAGAGAAAATTTTAAAAAAGCTAGACTTGATTTATCTGAATTCTTAAGTCAATGTAGAAATAATGGATATTTTAATTTATCAGATTTACAGTCAGTTATTTTAGAAGCAAATGGCAGACTTAGTTTTTTGCCACAAAGCAATAAAAGACCTATTAACCCAAGTGATATGAATTTATCGCTTCCTAGTGAAAAGCCTATTGCAAATGTTATTCTTGATGGTAAAGTTTTAGAAAAAAACTTAAAATCTACTGGTAATAATATTACTTGGCTTGAAAATGAAATAAAAAATCAAGGAATTAACAAAATACAAGATATTTTTCTTGCTACATGTGATATAGATAATAATTTAAGTATATATGTAAAAGCACCTAAAAAGACAACTCATAGCATTTTTGAGTAGGATATTTTATATATCTTACTTTTTTATATTTTTTGTACTGAAACATTTTTCACTTTTTAGTAAAATGTTTCACTTTACTGAAATATTTTCTTGACAAATGCAAAATGTTTCAGTATAATTTATTATATAGAGGTGATTATTTATGATACTTAGAGAACACTATATTAAACAAATACGACAATTTTATGATTCTGATTTAATAAAAATAATTACAGGTATAAGAAGATCTGGAAAATCAGTAATTTTAGAGCAAGTTAAAAACGAAATTTTAGAAAAAACTGAAAATGTAATTGCTTTAAATTTTGAAGATAAAAAAATTATAAGCAATATATCTAATGCTACTGAACTTATAGATTATATTGAGAAAAATAGAAAAAAAGGAAAATGTTATATATTTCTTGATGAAATTCAAATGGTAGATAACTGGCAAGAAGCTTGCAAAACTTTAAGACTATATAATAACTCCATATTTATAACTGGTTCAAATTCAAAATTATTATCAAGAGAGTTTACAAAAGAATTAAGTGGAAGATATGTATCATTTAGAATTAGACCTTTTGTATACAAAGAAATACTAGAATATACAAAAGAATTAGGTAAGGAATGTTCAATAACAGATTATCTAATTTGGGGTGGTTTCCCAAAAAGATTTGAATTTAACACTCAAGAAGCAGTTATTCGTTATTTGAACGATTTAGATGATACAATTGTTATTAATGATTTAATTAATCGCTATAATATAAAAAAAGAAAAACTTTTTAAAAATATCGCTAATTTTGTATTAAGATCTAACAGTAGAATTATATCTGCTAAATCAATATACAAGTACATAAAAGATAAATACGAAAGTTGTTCAATAAATACAATAATTAAATATCTAGGATATTTAGAAGAAGCTTATATTATTGAAACTGTAAAACAGTATTCAACAAAAACAAAAAGTGAACTTTCTTATTATTTAAAAGTGTATAATGAAGATGTAAGTCTTAATTCAATTAGATGTATAGATAATAGATACGATCTTACACATAACTTAGAAAATATTGTGTATAATGAACTTATCTATATGGGATATAATATTAATGTTTTTGTTAATAATGGAAAAGAAATCGATTTTTTAGCACAGAAAGAAAATAAAAAATATTATATACAAGTAGCCTATTCTGTAGCAGAAGAAAAAACATATGAAAGAGAATTTTCAGCTTTTGCCTCTTTAGATAATTTAGATCAAAAAATAATAATTACAAATGATGATATAGATTATTCAACAAGTACTGTAAGACATATTAAGTTAAAAGATTTCCTAACTTTAGATATGTTATAGTTAATTTATATTAAAATAAATTTGAGGGTATATAAATTTAAATAAATTTATATGCTTTTTTTGTGGGAATATTATAAAATGGCTATAAAGTTAAAATTCAGCATAAAGAATATATAAAATTTGACTTTAAACATACTTTTTGATATAATATGTCTACAAAAATTATTTAATCTAATTTAAATTTAAGGAGGAAAAAGCTATGTCATACAATGTACCAATAAACGATTTTACAAATGATGTATCAATACGGCATTTAACTTTAAGTATGTCTCATCGTTATTCTAAAATAGGTGGTATTGATATATACCTTAAGGACATGAGTACACAAATGTTAGAACGTATTAAGTGTACTGATTCTATTAAAAAGACTTGTGATTTAATTAATCAGTTACTAAAATTTAAAGCAGTTAATTTTAGGAAGACTTTTGATACACCTTTTAGCCAAAATATAATTGATAATATTTCAATTATTGGAGTTTTCCTGGGTAATGAGTTGATTGCTATAGGAAATGTAGATGAAACTATGTTCTTACTTAAGAGAGATTTAACTGAAGATGAATATATAGATAAGGCTAAAATTATTGATAAAAAAGACTTATTTGATTATATTCAGATTGTTTTAATTAAAAATGCGAAAAAATATATTAAGGACTTTTCTTGCAATGTAAAGATTATAAGTGATTTTATTATTAACCATAAGCAATATGTTCCTGATTTAAATATAGAGGAATATAATGAATTTCTTACCCATGTTAGCGCTTTAAATAAGCTGCTTAACAAAAAGGAAGAATAAGTTATAAAAGCTATAAAGACAAATTAACATGTCTTTATAGCTTTTTATATATCCAAGTTAAAACTTGGCACATATTCCTCTTCATGTTCTCCTAGTTCTTGAATATATCCATTTTCTATATTTAAACTATATAAATACTTTTCCACCTCTTCATACTCTTCTTTAGTTAGTTTCCTATTTAATTCTTTATACATATTTGCCATATTTGTTGGAAAATATTGTGCCATTAAGCTTAAGAAAACATTATCATTAAAGGTATCTTTAATCCATTTAAGCACTAATTTAGTATTATCTATATTATTTGGAAGTATTAAATGTCTAATAATAACGCCTTTTTTTATTAAGCCATTTTCATCTAATACTACATTTCCAACTTGTTTATACATCTCTTTAATTGCATTTTTTGCGATATTTGGATAATTTTTAATTTTTGAATATTTAATACCAAGTTCATCTATTGCATATTTAAAATCTGGTAAATATACATCAATATATCCATCTAATTTTTGTATAGTTTCAATTCTTTCATAACCACTTGAATTATATATAACTGGTATTTTAAGTCCTTTACTTTTTGCTATATCTAATGCGTATATAATTTTATCTACATATACAGTTGGAGTAACTAAGTTTATATTATTTGCTTTTCTTTCTTGCAAATTAAGAAATATATCTGCTAATTTTTCTACTGTTATTTCTTCACCAAAATTTTCTTGGCTAATTTTGTAATTTTGGCAATATACACAGTTTAGATTACAATTAGAAAAAAATACTGTTCCAGAGCCATTATTTGAACTTATACAAGGTTCTTCATAAAAATGAAGTGAAGCAAGTGCAACTTTTACTTTATCACTAGCTTTGCAAATTCCTTTACTAATTTTTCTATCTATATTACACATATGTGGACATAAATTACATTTTCCCATAAAATTTGTACCTCAATATTCTAGTGTGGATTAACATGTATTATAACATCATACACAGCTTCAAATTTATTTATTATATCCTCTTTTAACATACCACTTATTTTATGACATTCCTCTAGCAATTTTTTACCATCCATAGAAATTTTAAGTATAATAATATGATTGCTACCAACTGGTTTTGTTACTATACTATCAACATGCAATATTTCTGGGTATTTATCTATCATTTTCTTTATTTCTTCTTGTACATTAACATCAAGAGTTGTATCCATTAACACTTTATATGAATCAAAAAATAATCTAAAACCTACAAATAATATCCAAAGAGATATTAAACATCCAACGATACCATCAACAAAATATAGTCCTGCCAAACTAAAGCACACACCAATTAATGTACCAAGTGTAACAAATATATCATTTCTATGGTCCTCCATACTTGCCTTTATTAATATACTATTATATTTTTTATACTGACTTTTAGTATAAATATATAATATTAGTTTAGTAATGATTGTTACAAAACATACAATTACAAGGAATACTGAAAATGTTAAATTTTTTTTAAATATTATACTTTCAACTGAACTATGTATCATAACAAGTGAGGCTATAATCATAGATATACTGATTAATTCAGAAAATATATACTCTGCTTTTCCATGTCCGTATGGATGATCTGCATCTTTAGGCTTTGATGAAAGCTTTGCACCAATAAAGGACATAAGTGAAGCAAATATATCTCCTGCACTATTAATACTATCTGCAATCATAGCTTGGCTTCTTGTAAATATACCTACTATTAACTTTATAACAAGAAGTAATAAATTAGTAAAAACACCAAGTATTCCTATTTTTTTTACTGCTTTATTTCTATTTTTATTTTCCATAAGCAATTTCTCCATTTTTAATAAACTGGACTTAATTTACTTTAAGCCCAGTTCATTAGTTAATTTTCTTTTTCACTTAAATCTAGTTCAATATTATATACTTCAAATTCTTCTTTATTAATAATCTTTAAATCCATATTATTTATAAATAAAGTTGCTTTGAAATCTTTTATAGATTTTTCTATTGCCTCTTTAAGTTTTTCATCAACTCCAAGTGATATATTTGTTATAACTGTTTTAAGTGATACATTATTATTTGTCTTACTTCCTCTAGCTTGACTAATAATCTCTATTAGTTTATCACCATATTTTACTTCCTCATCAAAGTTATATTCAAGTGGCATAATCTCTGTAGTATGTATTGACAAGTTATTATGATATATATCTTGGAATATTTCTTCTGTTATAAATGGGAAGAAAATACTAAAGTATTGAAGTAACTTATATAACAAAATATATACTGTTTTTTGGCCACTATATCTTGGAACAGCTCCAAACTCCTCAGGTCTATATAATCTATGCTTTACAATTTCTATATAGTTATCACAAAACTCCCAGAAGAACTTTTCTAAAGCATTTAAAGCAAGACCTACTTCATAATCTTCAAGGTAATTAATAACTGAATTTTCTACCTCTTTAAATTTACCAAGTATCCATTTATCTATATATTCAAAATCATTAAATTCTTTATCCTCATAATCTTCTAGATGCATTTGTACAAATTTTGATACGTTCCAAATCTTATTTATTAACTTTTTACCACGAAGTAATGTTTCCTCGCTAAACACTATATCTGTACCAAGTCTTCCTGTTCCTGCCCAATATCTTACTACATCAGCAGAATACTCATTAATTAAGTCTATTGGCTCATGTTTGCTATTACCTTTACTTTTACTTATTTTTTCTCCTTTATTTGCCATAACAAAACCAGAAATCATAACATTTTCCCAAGGTTTAACTCCAAAGTGATAAAAACTTTTTACTATAGTATAGAAATCCCATGTTCTAATAATTTCACTTGCATTTGTTCTAAGACTCATAGGTTTTAATATACTTTCATAGTTATCATTTTCGCCATATCTCATATTTATAAGAGGAGTAACTGATGAAGTTGCCCAAGTATCCATTACATCAGTTTCTGGTACAAACTCATTTCCACCACAATGTGAGCATTTATCACAGTGTGGTTTATCTACTAATGGATTCACAGGTAAATCTTCTTTTCTTGCAAATATAGGAGTGCCACACTCTTTACAATACCATACTGGAAATGGTACACCAAAATATCTTTGACGAGATATACACCAATCCCAAGCAATATTATTTACCCATTCATCATATCTAGCGTGCATATGAGCTGGATGCCATTTTATCTCATTACCAATTTTTAAGAAATCTTCTTTATGACTCATAATATCAATAAACCATTGGTTCATTACAGCATATTCTACTTCTTTTGAACATCTTTCGTGAGTTTGAACTTCATGCTCTAATTCTTCTATTTTTACTACTACACCTGCTTGTTGCAAGTCTTCTATTATTTGCTTTCTTGCCTCTTTAATCTTTAAGCCACCATATTTTTCAACTTTACTATCAATTCTACCATCATCTGTAAAAATATATTTAAGTGGTAAATTATACTTCTTCCACCATTCTATATCTGTTTGATCACCAAAAGTACAACACATAACTACTCCAGTGCCTTTATCCATTGCTACTTTTTCATCTGCCATTATAGGTACCTCTACATCAATTACAGGGATATGTGCTGTTTTACCTATTAATGATTTATGCTTTTCATCATCAGGATTTACAAATACACAAACTATGGCTGGTAAAAGTTCAGGTCTAGTTGTTGCTATTGTAAAAGTTTGGTTATCTTCTACTGTAGTAAAATTAATATAATTAAATGTAGTTTTTACAGTTTTTGTTTCAAGCTCTGCTTGTGCAATAGATGTTCTACATTCATTACACCAAAGTGCTGGACTTTCTTTATGATAACAATGATTTTTTTCTACTAAGTCTAGAAATGATAACTGACTTATTTTTATTGTTGATGGGCTAACTGTTTTATATGCGATATTCCAGTCTGTACTAACTCCCATTTTACTAAATAAATCTTTAAATTCAGCTTCATATTTATCAGTTGTTTTATAACAAAGCTTAGAAAATTCTTCTCTACCTATTTCATGCGCTCTTTTTCCTTGCTCTTTTTCAACTAATCTTTCACTTGGAAGTCCATTATCATCAAAACCAAAAGGATAAAATATATTATACCCTCTAAGTCTTTTATATCTAGCTAACATCTCAGTTTGTGAATATGAAAATACATGGCCTATATGTATTTTTCCACTAACTGTAGGTGGAGGTGTATCTATTGAATATACTTTTTTATTATTAGGATTAAATTTATATACATTATTATCCTTCCAGTATTTTAGCCATTTTTCTTCTTTCTCTTTAGCATTATATTTCTTATCTAACATAAACATTCCCCTTCCAATACTATTTTATATAATAAATTATAACTAAAGCAAACACAGCAATTAATACTCCAAATACCTTTATTATATTTACTTTTATATTTTCATTACTTCTATCCATTTTACTTCTTACAATTATTCTTGCATTAAAAATTATAAATATAGAAAATAACAATAATATTAAACTTGCAAAAATTTCTACTTCTTTTAACATATCTACCACCACTTTTATTATTACATTAAAACAAAAACAGTCATTTCCTTAAAATCACTTAAGGACGAATGACTGTTATTCGCGGTACCACCTTAATTCATATATTATATAATATATGCACTTAATTACAAATTAACCGATTGCAAACGGAGTATGCCTACACATATATACTTCAACATACCAGCTCCAAAGCTACCTTCAAGTATGTTTACTTAAGAAACCTTTCAGCCTATGAGTTTCCCTCTCTAAAAGCAACCTTTACTCTACTCCTCTTCTTCAACGCTTTTGATATTTGATTTAAATTAAGTATAACATAATAATTAATGTTTTTCAAGATATTTTAGTTATTTTATTATATAAAAGAGGTTAACTTTCTAATTAACCTCTAATTTAATATATTATTATGCTTGTTCTGGAGCTCCTACTGGACATACAGATTGGCAAGCTCCACATTCAATACATTTCTCTGGATCTATAACATATCTTTCATCACCTTGAGAAATTGCTCCAACTGGGCATTCCATTTCACATGCTCCACATGAAATACATTTATCTGTTATTTTATATGCCACACTGTTCACCTCCCTTAATTATTCCTTTTTCCAATTTATTTCATCTACATTATATGTCTCATAATATTCATCTTCTTTTGTATCGCCAAATTTAACTCTTGCTTTTAAGCCTAATATATCTACATTTGTAACTTTTCCAGTATTCTTGTTTTCTTTTACTTCAACAGTTGTGCCAATTTTAGGAAGTTTCTCCAAGTTTTCCTTGTACGCTTCTTCTTCGTATTTTAAGCAACACATAAGCTTGCCACAAACTCCTGAAAGCTTTGACATATTAATTTGCAGTCCTTGCTCTTTAGCAATTTTTATTGTTACTGGATCAAAATCTTGCAAAAAAGTTCTACAACAAACTTCCTTACCACACATTCCAATATTTGCAAATTCTTTTACTTCATCCCTTGGGCCAATTTGTCTTAATTCAATTCTAATTTTGTATTTTGAAGCAAGTAACTTAACAAGTTCTCTAAAATCAACTCTTTCTTCCGCTACAAAATATATAGTTAATTTTGACATATCAAATGTATATTCAGCAGAAAGTATTTTCATATTTAAACCTTGTTTTTTCGCTTCTTCTCTACAATAGTTTAACGCTTCTTTAGCTTGTTCTTCAACATGCTTTTGTTCTTCTAAATCTTTTTTTGATGCAGGTCGTATTATTTCACCTATTTCAGTATCATCTTGTAAAGCCTTCTTTTCAAGTACTTTTACTACCCTTCCTATTTCTTTTCCTCTCTCAGTTTCTGCAATAACATTATCGCCTAATTTAAAAGTATATTTTAAAGGATCGAAATAGTAGAGTTTGCCAGTTTTTTTAAACCTAACACCTATTACTAA
>CANPWO010000049.1 GCA_947584535.1 uncultured Clostridia bacterium | reverse complement strand
GGATATATTTATTTTAACATACTTTTTTCTAAAAGAAAAGACTATTGACAAATTTTTTATACTTTGTCAACAGTCTGGTATGTCGTGATATAATTTTATCACGACATTTTTCTAACGGTTAATTCTAAACATATTCATATCTTTTGTATAAAATCCTTTTACAGCATCTTTTAGCATATTAGCTCCAATTACACAATGAAGTATTCCGTTACTACCAAAACCTAAATTACAAAAACAATTAGGCATGCCAGGCATCTCATCAATAATTGGAAGTGAATCTTTAGTTACAGCAATTGTACCATTAAATGTATATTCTATTGGTATTTCATTTATATTATACAACGTTTTTTGAAGTGTATTATATAGTCTTCTATATTTATCATTTGCTACTAACCTTAGATACTTTTCGTTTGTTAATTTATCTGTAAACTTTACATCTTCTCCACCAAATATTATCCTGCCATTTGTATCAAATCTTAAATAGTGATATGGTTCTTGGCTATCTCTAGCAGTAAAAGATGTATCAAAATTTTTAAGCTCTTTTATAGGCTTAGATACAATAGTAAACGATTTAAAAAGTTCAACAGGTGCTCTATCAAAATATTTTAATGTTTCATAACCTGATGAGAAAATTACACTACCTGCAGTTATCCTAAATTTATTATTTGTTACACATTGAACTGAGTCTACTACACATTTAACATCATCTACTCTTGTATTTTCATATATCCTTACATTATCTAATTCACTTAATTTATCAAATACTGACTGTGTAAATAAATAAGGATTCATTATCCCACTTGCATTTTTAGTAAGAATCCCTGAGTTTATATTTAACATATTGTGTGAATCTAAAAAATACGTATTAAAACCAGCATTTTTCCTGCAATTAAATTCTTTTGCCATTGACGATTTCTGCATAAATTTATTTGTATAATAAATTGAATCTTGTCTTTTAAACCCTGTACTTTTATCTAATGCTCTATCTATTTTTTCTATTTTATCAAGTGCATCTAAGCACAAATTATATACTCTATTAGTTGCTTTAATACCTATTTGCTTTTCTAACCTATGCATATCAGTATCAAGTTGGTATGAAAGAAGTGCACTTGCTGCACTAGTACTACCATATCCAACTATATTTTTCTCTACTACAATTACATTTGCACCTTCCTGAGCTAAAAAATATGCTGTAAGTGCACCATTAATTCCACCGCCTATTACTAATACATCACATGTTGTATCACCGGTTAAATATGGGTATGTATTTGCTATTTTTGATTTTTTTTGCCAATATAAATTTCCGTTTGTTAGTTGCACTTAATTTCACCTCTAATATTATTTTGTAATTTAATTAAATATTTATACTTAATTTAACTATTTTTTCCAATTTTTTATTTACTTTTTTTATCATATATTGACATTTTTTACACAAAATAATTTTAGGTGATATTTTTTTATGAAAATTACGAAGAAACAATTATTTATTATGTACTTTACAATGTTGCTTTTAATACTTCTTTCAAATATATTTGGATATAGTGATAAAAACTACAAGCCTAAATACGGTGTTACTACTGCAAATGTTAATTTTAGAAAAACAGCAAATTTAAATAGTTCAAGTATTATACAAGTAGTTAAAAAAAATAGTAATGTAAAAATTGTTGGAGAAATATCTGATTTTTATATAACTGAACTTTCAAATAGCCAGGTAGGACTTTTGTCAAAATCCTATGTAAAAATTTCAGGTAGTAGTTTAAAAGGAGCAAAAGTATATGAAAATCTAGCTAAATACTATGCTTATGTTAAAGGTAGCAATACTAATGTTAGAGGTGGACCAAGTACAAGTTACAAAGCTTATACAAAGCTACAAAAAAATGATAAAGTACAAGTTATTGGGAAAATAGATAATTTTAATATGATAGTTACAAGTAATAATACAGTTGGTATGATAAGATCAGATTTAATTTCTAAAACAAGTACTACAGCAAGTAGCAATAATAATAACAGCAATAATAACTCTACAACAAGTTCAAATGCAAATATTAATACAATTTTATCTTTAATTAATAATGCTAGAAAAGCAAATGGTTTAACTCCTTATACTCTTGATAAAGCATTAACAAATGTTGCGCAAATTAAAGCAGATGATATGGTAAAAAATAATTATTTTTCACATACATCTAGCTCTTATGGCTCACCTTTTGAAATGATGCAAGGTTTTGGTATCTCGTATAAAAGTGCTGGAGAAAATATAGCTGGTAATCCAAGTATTACTGATGCTGTAAACTCATGGCTTGCTTCAAGTACTCACAAAACAAATTTACTTTCAAAAAACTTTAATTATATTGGTATAGGGCTTGCAAAAAGCAATACATACGGTTATATTATAGTAGCAATGTTTATCCAAAAATAACAACTAAAATGATTGAATTACAATTAGTAATTTCAATCATTTTAGTTTATATATTAAATGCTTTTTTTATATCTTTAATTTTACTTTTAGCTGTACTATATCCTATATTAGCAAGCATATTTGTTTTACTTCCATCAAGTAAGCTTATATCATCAGTACATAAGTCAAGTACATAGTCTGCTTTTTGAATCTCACTTTCATTTACTTGATGTCCCATAATATCAAATGATTTAAGTGATATAGTTACAATATTTGAAGGATATGTTTTACAAGTATCTTTTTTACTAAATGTAACAGCTAATGTTTTATCTGCTCCCATTTTTTTAAGTATTGAAACAGGTGTATTTACTCTTACACCACCATCAACTAATACTTTTCCATCGAATACTTTAGGCTCAAATACTGCAGGAAAACTACAACTTGCTCTAACAATTGATGCTATATTACCACTATATTTATATGATGGTGTATCATCAAATTTTCTATATGTAACATTACTTTCATTAATTTTTTTATTTAAATAATATATAATTTCACCAGTATTTAAATCTACAGTTGGTATAGCGATATTCATTTTAAAATCAGATATATCTTTTATATTTTTTGACATACAAAAATTTCTTATAATACTTTCTAATTTATCACCTTTTGCCAATCCTTTTATAGAGATTTTCCCTGTAAACATTGTTCCAAATACTTTAAATGGTAGCAGTTTATCATAATCAGCAATTTGCCTACAGTACATATTAAACATATGTAATATATTATACGGGTTATATCCACATGCATATAACGAAGCTATTATACTTCCACTACTTGTACCAGAAATATAATCAATATCAATATTTTCTTCTTTTAATGCTTGCAATACTCCAATATGTGCTGCTCCTTTTGCTCCTCCACCACTTAGTGCAAGTCCCAAGCTCATATAATCTCACCTCCTAAAAAATTATTTTTTTATATATTATATTAATGTATTTTTTATATTGTTACCTTTATACTAGATAATTTTATTATTATATCAAATTATTTTAGCAAATCTATTGACATAATAAATTTTATATGTTATAATATAGTTATGTTTAAACAAATCTAGTCTAAATAATTTATAGACGGGAAGGAGAATATCCATGGCAAGATTTTACGATTACTAAAGGGATTGAGGATGATGTTCCCAAACCATCTAGTATAGTTTGAATATAAGTAGCCCCCTAATTGAAGGGATAATAGGCAGTCTTATATGTCAAATATACTATAACCTCTATTTTACAGGTTTACTATTACGAAAGGAGAAAATGGCATGAGACTCAAAGTCTGTATTATCTGAGGTTGGACACCCAAACATCCCGTTTATCACTTGTTTTTAACTGGAGGCGATTTGCCTTATTATAGGTTATAAACAATATAAATGCAAACAACAAAAGGTATCGGTTTATCTAACCGGTACCTTTATTTTTTTGTTTATATACTTCTCATATGAATAATAGTTTTTTCTATTTTATCATACTATTAAATCTAAAGTTATGAGTATGACATATTGCAATAGCAAGTGCATCTGTTGTATCATCTAGTTTTGGCATTTTCTCTAAATTTAAAAATTGTTTTACCATATTTTTAACTTGTACTTTTTCTGCTCTACCATAACCAACAATAGCAAGTTTTGCTTGAAGTGGTGTATATTCATAAATTGGAATACTTAGAGATTCTAAAGTATTAAGAATAACACCTCGTGCCTCTGCAACTTTAATTGCAGTTTTTGAATTATTATTAAAATACAAGTCTTCTATTGATGCTGCATCTATTTTATATCTTGATATAACTTCTCTTAAATCCAGTTCAATTTTTCTAAGTCGTTTTGGAAAATCACTATTTGGCTCAGTTGATATACAACCATATTCTAGTGCTTTATATTTATTATTTGCAAATGAGATTACTCCATAACCTACTCTACCAAAACCTGGATCAATTCCTAATACTATCAAATAATTCCCTACTTTCTTTTATCTTAACATATCATAAAGTCTAATAACTTCAGCATTAGTTAATAAATCAAAACCTATGCTATCAATTTTTATTCCCTTTTCATGATATACCTTTTTTATACCACCATTTACATATTTATTAATATCCTGCAATAGTTCTTTTACCATGTTATATGCAATTTTTTGTGAAGCATTTGTTATACCATTTTGTCTTAAATTTGCTCTAACAAAATGTGCCATATATTTAGGATAAATTAAACAATTATTATAGCTTGAACTTTTAGCATATTCCCTAAGTCCATAAGGTGTATATAATCCTTTAAATATTGTGTCTAATAACTTTATTGAAAATTCACCATTTAAACATGGATATGATAGAGATATTGTATATATCATATCTATACTTGCTACTTCCTCTGTATCATTTATACTTTGCTTTAAAATTCTTTTACTTTCACACCAATATTTATTATTTATTAAATTATCAATATATGTAATTTGCTCGTAAATATTAATATCTTCTATTTCTTTTTGTACAGTCATATTCTCATATATTTTTAAAGCGTTATAAAAAAGTGCGACAAATTTAATTTCATCTAAAAGCTTGTCTTTATTATTAATAGCTTCATAAACAATATCTTTAACTATATCAAAATATAGTAAAAGATTATTTTCTTTTTGTAATACTTTATTAATAATTTCTACATACCAAAGTTTAAGTAATGTAAATTTCTTTAAAAATATATCATCTTCTATTTTTAGTGCATCTATATTCTTTATATATCTTCTAAGCATTATTAAAATCTTGTTTGCTTTATTAATCTTATTAAAAGTTAAATACTGCCCATCAATACTTTGTATAATATCAGTAAAAACTTCTATATCACTAATAATTTCATTTATATTTTCTTTATTTATTTTATCTTCAACTATTACTTTATTATAATCTTTTATATATGGAAGTGATGGCACAAGATTATCTTTAAAATTAAGATTATCTATAGCAAGTGCTAAATCTCTTAGTTCAACATATTTTTCATCAATTTCACTCGTTATAATGCTATTTGAAGCACTTAATTCACTTTCAATATATTTAATATTAATTTTTTCTAAATCTTCTTCTTTTGAAGCTATAAATAATTTTATATTTTTTTCTTTATTACCATTTATATTAACTAAAAAATTTCCAGGCAACATTAAATCTTCTGTATAAACCACTTTATCATTATCTTTATTATATTCATGTTTTACACCATTTAAAAACTTTATCTCATGAATGAACTTCATATCTTTTGATTGCAAAACAACATTTTCGTCATTCATTACACTTAGATTTATCATTATTCCATTTGAAAGTTTTCTATTATTAAAATTTACAAGATTTCCAGTTTTCATAGTAAATAAATCTCTATATGTTATCATAGGTAAAACATTAAATGTAGCCACATTATCCTTTTTATTCTTTATATTATACTCAATACATTGTAGATTATATTTTTTTGAAAAGATAATTTTTTTAGTATATTCTATATCACCTAAATCGTAAGTTATTTTATTTTCATCTAAATCAATAGATGTAATAAAGTCAAGAGCTGATACATCCTGAAATTTTGTATCAAGCTCACCTATTCTATATACTTTATCTTTTATTTCAATCTTTTCAATAATATTTTCTACTATAACTTTTCCATTTTTTATATATAACCCATTATATGGCTTTTTAGTTCCTAAACAAGCAGACATGCTAAGACAAGTATCTACACCATCTGATAGTGTATACTCGACTTGCCTAGCATCATCTATATTATTTATTCCTCTTTTGTATTTATACATTTAAGTATCTTATCCTTTCTTTCTTACAGCATCCTTCATCTTATTTATTGTTTTAACTGTTTTAGCTTGTACTTTTTGCTGTTTTGCTTTATCTTTTGAAGTTTGTTTCTTTTTATTTACATTTATATTATCATTATTTTTTACTTTTTTATTTTTTAAATATTGTTTTATTTTAAGCATTTTTTCATTTCTTAAATGTTTTTTCTTTAACTTAACAATATTTAGGTTACCTATTTTCCTAGATTTAGCAATAGACATTATAATCTCTGCTATCTTATCACTATTATGGATAAGCATACCTGGTGCTGTTAATACTAAATCTTCTCTAACAACAGAAATAGCTCTATTTTGTATATTCTCCAAGTCAATTTTAATTTGTGTTGAATCTTCTTGATTAAAGTCTTTTATCATTTCTTTTGTTATTTCGCCATTATTTGCTATTGCATAGTCTAAAACATGTTTACCTATATATCTTTCAATTTCATTTATATATCTAGCAAGAGTATACCCTTCTGTTTGTCCTGGCTGATTCATTATATTTGATATATATACTTTCTTAGCCCTTGATTTTATAATTGCTTTAGAAATATCTTCTATTAATAGATTTGAAGCAACAGATGTATATAACGCACCTGGTCCAAGTACAATAACATTTGCACTTCTAATTGCTTCGACAACTTCAGGTAATGCTTTTACAGAGCCTTCTTTCAAGAAAATTTGTTTTATAGGGCTTCTAGTCTCATTTATTCTATCTATTATATTGTCCTTACCAACAACTACCTCACCATTTTCAAGTCCTGCACAAAGTACAATATTATCAGTTGTTACAGGATAAATATTACCTTGCATTTTGAATACTTCTGAAATTTTTTCTACACCTTTTGCAAAACTACCATTTATATTTATTAATGCAGAAAGCACAGAATTACCTATAGATAATTCTTCGTCACTTGTTTTATATGTTAAGAGCTTTGCAAGGTCAGACTCAGAAGTTGAAAGTGCAGCGATACATTTCCTTATATCACCTGTTGTTAAATAGTCCATACCATTATTTGCAACAGATATTGTTGCGTCATCCTCAGATACATTTACAACAGCAGTAATATTTGATGTAAATTCTTTAAGTCCTTTTAATATATTAGGAAGTCCACTTCCACCACCAATTACGACAACTTTTGGCCCTTTCTTAAGTCTTGGATCATGATATAATAGTTTCCTAACTCTAATACTTTTACTTTTTCTAGATATATTTTTAAGTGATACATAAAGTATATTTTTTTGTGCTAATACAAAAGAAAAGATCATTCCAAATATAGAAATAGTAATAAGTGCAATATACGCTATTAGCATTTTTCTAGTTAAATCACCAGTTGTACTTAAAGTTACTACACAAAATATAAGTAAAGCAATTGATAGTAACTGTATAAATATATATCTTTTTACTCTAGCACCTGGTTTTAACCATTCAAGAATTGTTTTCATCTTTTTCTCCTCCAATAAACTCAATTTCTGGTTCTAGTAAAACTCCAAATTTTTTATACACCTTATCTTGTATATCTTTAATAATCTGTTTAACCTCTTTGCAAGTTGCATTTCCTTTATTTATAATAAAGCCAGTATGTTTTTCTGATACTTGCATATTTCCAACAGTATAACCTCTAAGTCCTGCATCTTGTATAAGCTTTCCAACAAAATAACCTGTTGGCCTTTTAAATGTACTACCTGCATTTGGAAATTCTATTGGTTGTTTATTCCTTCTTGCCTCAGTATACTCATTCATTTTTGCTTCTATATCTGCCAAATTTCCTTCTTTTAATACAAATTTTGCACTAATAACGACATATTCCTTACAGTCTACAAAAATACTATGTCTATATGAAAAGTTAGCTTCCTCTTTAGATATAGTACATATATTACATTTATCATCTAAATAAGTTATTTCAGAAACTATATTACTTATCTCAGAGCCATAAGCTCCAGCATTCATTCTAATTCCGCCACCAATAGTACCAGGTATACCACATGCAAACTCAAAGCCTTCAAGTTTATTCTTTCTTGCAATTTGAGATACCTTAGGCATCATTGCTCCAGCATAAGCTTCTATAACATTATCTTTAACTTCAATTTTATCAAAGCCATTTGTTATTTTTATAATTATAGCGTCTATATCTTCATCACAAACTACTAAATCGCTACCATTGCCAATAATATAATATTTTATATTATTTTCCTTAGCAAAATTTATAGTACATATAATATCAGAAATTTCAGTAGGTAAAACCATACATCTAACATTTCCACCAATTCTTATTGTTGTATGTTTTTTCATACTCTCGTTATATCTAATTTTGCTTTTATCTATAATATTTTCAAGTTGTTTATACTTATCCATTTTTCTAATCACGCTCCTATAGAAATATATGATTTAAATTGTTATACTATGGCAGATACGAATGATTTTGCATCAAATTCTTCAATATCATCTATAGTCTCACCTACACCAATATATTTTATAGGGATGTTTAACTTATCAACTATACTAAAAACTACTCCACCTTTTGCAGTAGAATCAAGTTTAGTTAGTATAATTCCATTTACATCTGTTTTTTCAAAGAAATTTTCTACTTGAACTACAGCATTTTGACCAGTTGTACTATCAAGTACCATTAAAACTTCAACTTTAATATCAGGTAAATTTTTATCAATTATCCTTCTTATCTTTTGAAGTTCGTCCATTAAATTCTTTTTATTATGCAGTCTGCCTGCTGTATCACAAATTAACACATCAAACTCTGAATCTTTAAATTTCCTTGTAGCCTCATATACAACTGAAGCAGGATCTTCGTTTTCTTTTCCGATACAGATAGGACTTAAAGTCCTATCAGCCCAAATCTTAAGTTGTTCAACTGCTCCAGCTCTAAAAGTATCTGCTGCAACAAGTAATACTTTTTTGTTATTCTTCTTATATAAATTAGTTATCTTACCAATAGAAGTAGTTTTTCCAACACCATTTACACCAACAACTAATATAACCTTCTTACCATCTTTCTCTATATTTACATTTTCATTTGATTTCTCAAGTATTGCTATCATTTCTTCTTTAAGCAATGCTTTAATTGCTGATTCTGATTTATCAACTTGTTTTTTTAATTTATCTCTTAAATTATCACAAATTTTTGTACTTGTTTCTACACCTATGTCAGATAAAATCAATGTTTCTTCAATTTCATCTATTATTAAGTCAATATCTTTATTATTAGCAAATACATTACTTAACTTTATATCTAAAGACTCTTTTGTCTTTTTTAAATTCTCTTTTATCTTTGAAAAAATCATAAAATTCCTCCGTTTTTTCATTACACTAATTATATCATATTTTTAATAATTTTCAAGGAAAAAATATGGTTTATATTAAAAACGCAAATTAATATAACTTGACTTTTAAAATAAAGAGTGTTATAATAATTATGTAAAATGAAACAACACTATTTATAATTATAAATAAGGAGGAGAATAATTATGTTAGACTTTTTAGAATCTATGGTAAATGAAAAAATTCAGCTTGTTGAATCTGATAATAATTTATGTCGGTGTGGAAATTCATTTGACTCATTTTTTAACTCAAAAAGACATGCAAAAGACTTAACTATTTCAGCTGTTGGAAAGGATAATGCTAAGGAAAAATACAAGGTTCGTTTAAAAGAAGATAAAAAAACATTTATTGCCGAATTAACTAAAATGCCTGCTAATTTCGGAACTTAAACACTTTTAAATAACAAAAATTAAGCTAACCATTGTAAATGGTTATTTTTTTTGTCAAATTTTTC
>CANPWO010000048.1 GCA_947584535.1 uncultured Clostridia bacterium | reverse complement strand
CACATAAAAACCTCTTAACAAAATTATATAAAAAAATACAAAAAAGTCAAGAAAAAGCCTAACTATTTTAAGTTAGAATTTATGTTTGTGCCCCGAAGGGAAGTAACTTTAGTTACTTTTTTTATACAACAGGAAAGTCATACTCAGTCAAAAAAATTATGCATAAAATTTATGAATAACAACAAAGCTAAAATGATAGAAAAAATCTAACTTATGTTGAATATCTAATACAAAATATAGAAATATGATTAATCTTTGTAAATATGATGGTATTCTTTATGAAATTTGTAATTAATATGAATATGTTTGTTGTATTTGCATTTTTTACAGATTGTATAAGGTGGAGTTAAGAATTAAAATCATTATATTATTCAAATTAAAGTTTCAATTAGATCTTTAAATTTGTACTTACATTTTAAATAGGTATAAGAAATTTTTTTCCATTTAAGTTAATTAGAAAAATATAATAATCTAAAAATTCACTTTTATAAATATTCAAATAAAAATCTCCTCATTAATATGAATATAACTAAAAGAAGTTTACAAAAGAAATTTAAAATAAAGAAAAAAATTAAAATTTTTATTATTTATTTCGAAAGTTTTATTCATGAAAATTATGTAAAGTGTTGCTTTTAAATCTAAAATATGTTATAATATATATGTGTAATAATATCTACTAACATGAAGTATTTGTTGGAGAAAAAATAATTAAAAAGGAGAGATTAAAATGAAAACAAAACGGATTTCGTTTCTTTTAGCAATTTGTCTGTTTATTACTTGCTTTAGTAATATAACTCTTGCTAATGAAGCTGATTGGAATTCAGGAGCAAAAATTAACTTTGTTCCGTATATTGGTCAAACTATGTATAAAACAAGTAACTGGTTTGAATCAAATACACAAAGATTGGGGTTAGAGGCATATGAAGATTTATCAACTAATGCTTCAAGATGGAATGTGTTTGCAGGAATGCTTAGAACATATCAAGCATATTTGAAAGATAATGGCTATAGCCAGTTATCGGCTAATGGTGCTACACTTTCAAATTTTGCTGATGCAAGTACATTAGAGCCAAATGCTCAGAATGAAGCTAAAATATTGGTTGGTCTTGGTATGTTATCTGGTATATCTGAAGATGATAAACTGTATATGAATATGTCCAGAGATATTACAAGAGGCGAGGTAGCTAAGATACTTGCAACTTTTTACCAAAAACTTAATCCTATCCAGGAGCAAAGAATGTATAGTGGCTTTAATGATGTTTCAGGTCATTGGGCGGAGGAATACGTAAGGTATTGTTATGAACGTAATTTGCTTAATGGTCGTGGAGATGGTTTTGCACCAGATGATAATATAACTAAAGAAGAAGCTATACAAATTCTTCTTAATATGGAAGAAAAATCATCAAATGGTATAAGTTTAAGTAATATAGCAAAGGCATTAAATGAGACTTACTGTATAGTTTCTTTGTATTATGATTCAAATTCAAGTTCAACAGTTTCACCTAATGCTGATATTCCAATTACCTCGACAAATTATTCATATACTGTTTCACCTAATAATACTATACAGGTAACTCTTAAGTATGCTTCAAAAAGAAAAATTGAAGTGACAGCTGGAAATGATAATATCAAAGTAACAGGTCTAAATTCATCTGCAGGGACTACAAAAGTTACTGTAAAAGGTATTTATGCAGGAGATTCATATATTCGTTGCAGATATCAAGATGCACCATATTATGAAGATCTTTGTATACCTATATTTGTAAAACCACAGTATTTAAAAGATCCTGTTGCAAGTATTGATGTTAATGAAACTAGCATTTCTTTAAATGCTGGCGCAGTATATTATTTATCTAATAATATCAATGTTTATTATCAAAACAGCACGAGTATGTATAATACACACAATGTTTATTATGCTTCAACAGATCCAAAGGTTGCGATAGTAGATTTTTATACGGGCGTGATTAATGCAAGGTCTAGAGGTAACTGCTATATTTACATTTTAGTAAATGGTGCTACTAAAAGAGTAAAAGTCAATGTTTCTGGTACAAGTTCATCAGGATATCCAAATTTAACCTATCCGGAGAATGGCTATTATTCTGACTTTAGACTTACAGAGACTTATGGGCAGCTGTATAAAGGTGATACACTTAACTTAAAAAATAAAGTGTATAATAAAACCGGAAGTACACTAAGATTTTCAAGCACAAATACATCAGTAGCGACTGTAACGACAACAGGAATTGTAAGTGCTAAGAGCGCTGGATATACAACTATAATTGTAACTTGTGGAAGTAAAAGATTAGAATATCAATTACAAGTTATAAATAACGATGTTAATATAACCCAAATTTATCTCGTTGATGGTGAAAGTACAACTATAGGCGTTGGCGAGGTATACGATTTGGATTATAACGTAGAAGTGTATCCATATTTTGCTGATAAAAGTCAGTTAAGATATAAGAGTAGTAATACTTCTGTTGCCAAAGTAAACAGTAGAACGGGTGAGATAACCGGAGTATCAAATGGAAGAGCTACAATTACCATTTATTCTGATTATGCAAATTGCTATTTCTACGTTAATGTAGATGAAAAGAAGATAAAAGTTTCGAGTATTCAGATATCAGTGCCATATATTGAACTTGAGGTAAATAATACTTTTGACCTTTCTAAGAATGTGGAAGTATTACCTCAAAATGCAACTAATAAAGATTTATTCTATACATCTGAAGATATGAATATTGCTTTTGTTAGTGCAGCAACAGGCATAATAAGAGGAGTTTCTCCTGGTGAAACAAATGTAACGGTTATGGCTGATGGTGTAAAGAAGTCGGTTAAGGTTACGGTAAAGGAAAATAATAGTCAAACCCAAACACCGGAGCCAACAGTTCCACCTACACCAACTCAAACGCCGGAGCCAACAGTTCCGCCTACGCCTACTCAAACACCAACTCCAACAGTTCCACCTACGGAAAATTTTGATACGTCACTTTCATTTGTAGTCAATATGACTATTCAGATTAAAGAAGGACAGGAATTTAATCCATATTCAGTTCTTGCTGGAAATATAGATGGCGTAACATTTACATTTTCTAAAACTGGATATGCAAAGATGGAAAATGGAAGAGTAATTGGTGTCACAAAAAGTGGAGAAGTTTTTTATCTGATTGCAAAAAATAGATATGGAAAAGAAGCTAAACTTCCGATGAAAGTTATCTAAAAACAAAGAAATAGACTGCAAATTGTAGTCTATTTCTTTTTCTTATATAGCTAATTTTTTATAATAAAGAAATTTGTTCTCCCTGTTTATATTCATTATTAGCAAATTCATTGTTATTAATGATATGACCATTAGTAAAAACTTTTTTATCATTCTCTCTTTCTTCAAATAGTTTTTCATATGTTTTTTTAGTATTGTATGAAGATCTTTTAGATTTAGTATCAATACTTGCAATTGCTTTATCTCTTGCTTTTTTTGCCATATCATCAGATACTAAATTATACTTTATTGCAAAATATATATAGTCTCTTACATTTGTACGTGTTAAATTATTCCTTTTTCCTAAAGGTGAGGATACTATACTATCATATGTCACATATTTTGAAGATATATATAATTTAAATATATCTTTAGCAAGTAACACATTTTGTACATTTAGTATAATCATGAATATTTCTCCTTTCATTAACTTTAATGATTATATGACTTTTTTATATAATTAATTATAACATAATAACAATAAAATTTCAATATAAATTGTAAAAAAATACATATAACATTACATAAAAAATTGACAATGTGTTAAAAATATAGTATAATATATATGTTAATTTGAAGATTCGAGAAAATTTGTTAAATATAGCTGTATTGCTAATTTTATATATAGAATGAACGTGGTTTTAAAGTGTAGATTGAAAATTAAATATTTATTTAAGGGGGATTTTAATGGAAGAAAGAAGAAAAAGGGCTGAGAAACTAAATAATTCCAGCTTTAAGAAAACTAATAATAAAAAAAGCGTTAAAAAAACAAAAGACGAAGAAACGTTAGAAAAAAATTTAAAGTTAATGCGAGATACAAAAACAAAGCTTAATTCAAGAAAGTCTTTGGAAGTTGAATTTGAAAATGTTGATACTACTAAACCTATAGTATCAACTAGTAATAAACCAAGCATATTTGCTAAACCTAAACTTAAAGTTATACCACTTGGTGGTATGAATGAAATAGGAAAGAATATTACGTTATTTGAATATGATAATGAAATAATCGTTGTAGACTGTGGTCTAGCTTTTCCAGAAGATGATATGCTTGGAGTAGATTTAGTTATACCAGATATAACATATCTAGAAAGAAATAAAGATAAAGTAAAAGCAGTAGTAATTACTCATGGACACGAAGATCATATAGGTTCTATACCATATTTTTTAAAGAAGATTAATGTACCAGTTTATGGTACAAAACTTACACTAGGTCTTATAAAAAACAAATTAATAGAGCATAATTTAGATAAAAAAACAAAATTAAAATGCGTTAAACCACGTGATGTTGTAAAGTTTGGAAAATACTTTAAAGTAGAGTTTATAAAAGTTACACATTCTATAGCAGATTCAGTAGCAGTAGCTATAACTACACCAGTTGGAGTTATTTTTCATACAGGAGATTTTAAAATTGACTATACTCCAATTGATGGTGAGATGATGGATTTTCAAAGAATTGCAGAACTTGGCAAAGAAGGAATAACACTTCTAATGGCTGATAGTACAAATGTACAAAGACCTGGATATACAATGTCTGAAAGTAGTGTAGGTAAAGAGTTTGATAAGATATTTACAAATTGTACTAAGAGAATAATTGTTGCAACTTTTGCATCTAATATACATAGAATGCAACAAATTGTTAATTCAGCAGTTAAATGCAAAAGAAAAGTTGCAGTAGTAGGTCGTAGTATGTTAAATGTTATGACTGTATCACAAGAGCTTGGCTATATTAGTATGCCTGAGGGAACACTAATTGATATTGATAAAATTGGTAATTACAACCCAGAACAACTTGTAATTATTACTACAGGTTCACAAGGAGAACCTATGGCTGCACTTTCAAGAATGTCTGTTGGTGAACATAGAAAAGTACAAATTACTGCTGATGATTTAGTTATATTTTCATCTTCACCTATACCTGGCAATGAGAAATCTGTTGGTAGAGTAATAGATGAACTTGAGAAACTTGGCGCAGAAATTATATATAACCAGTTAGCTGATGTACACGTATCAGGACACGCTTGTCAAGAAGAACTAAAGTTAATGCTAAGTCTAACTAAACCAAAATATTTTATGCCTGTTCATGGTGAATATAGATTTTTAAAACAACACGGCGAACTTGCAACTCAAGTAGGTGTGCCAAAAGAAAATATATTTATTATGGAAAATGGTAGAACTCTTGAAATTAGTAAAGATGAGGCTAAGATTACTACACAAGTTCCATCAGGTATGGTACTTGTTGATGGACTTGGTGTTGGAGATGTTGGAAATATTGTTCTTCGTGATAGACAATTATTATCTGAAAATGGTATGATTATAATAGTTGTTAGCTTAGATAGAAGGACTTCTAAAGTTGTATCAGGTCCGGACATTGTTACTCGTGGATTTGTATATGTAAGAGAAAGTGAAGACTTAATGGAGGAAATAAGGGAAATTGCTAAAAATGAACTTGATAGATGTGATAGAGAGAATATAAAAGAATGGTCAAATATAAAAGCTGCATTAAGAGAAGAACTTATTCATTATATATATTCAAAAACAAAGAGACAACCTATGATACTTCCAATACTTATGGATGTAGATATGGATAGGTACAGAAAAGAATAAAGTATAAAGTCGCTATAAATCAAATTATAGTGACTTTAAAAAAAATAACATCGCTTGTGTTGAAATAATATTTGTTTGTGTTATATAATATTAATGAAAGGGTGATTTGATGAAGAATAAAGAAGAATCTGATTTTATTAAATTTGCTTATGATAAGAATAAAGTAAAAGATATAACTGATGCATTTGATAAGTATCTACCAGAGGAAGAATGGCATAAAGGAAAAATAGAAAATGTATTAAATGAACCTGAAGCTATATATAACCGTTATAATGTAAATGAAAAATTTTCAATAAGGATTAATTAAAAAAGCTACTATAAATCAAATCATAGTGGCTTTTGCTATATGATTTATATTTAGTTACCAATTTGCGTGAGAATGTTGAAAATACTATATTTTTAGTATATAATATTAATGTGATGTTATTATGAATAATGTGTTTGAAAAAAATAAAGAAAAATTGATAAAATATTTTGAGAATAAAAAAAATGTAATAGCAGTATATTTATTTGGTTCTTATGCTGATGGTACATATAATGAAAATAGTGATATTGATTTAGCAGTACTGTATAGTGAAAAGTATGATTTTGGAAAGCATGTATCGGATATGGTAGACCTTGAAATACTATTTGATAATACTAAAGTTGATTATATTGATTTAGAAGAAGTAAATTTATTTTTTAGGTTTAGTATATTAAAAGATGGCAAAAAAATATATGTAAGAGATGAAGATAAATTATATGATTACATATATAAAAATCAAAGAAATTATATAGAGATGTCATATAGTAGAAAAAAATATATGGATTATGTTTTTAATCACAGTAGTGTAAGCGAAGATAAAGAAAGTTAGGTGTGATAATATGAATAATGATAGAATAATGGAAAAAATTGTATATTTAGATGAACTATTATTTGAACTAAAAGAATTAGCAAAAATAAATAAAAAAGAGTTCATAAAATCAAATATTTTAACTAGCGCAGCAGAAAATTATTTAAGAAAAGCGTTGCAAGTTGTAATAGATTTAGCAGAAGATATGGTGTCTAAAAATCGACTTCGGACCTTGCATATCATATTATGATGTATTTCAAGTTTTAGTTGAGAATAAATTATTAAATAAAGATAATTTACCTTTATATAAAAAAATGATAGGCATGAGAAATAAAATAGTTCACGATTATGAAAGAATATCAAAAGAAGTACTATATATGGTAATTAATGAAAATTTAAGCGATTTTGATATAGCTATAGATGATATAAAAAGAAATATGAAATAATAGAGGTGAATTGTATGAATATAAAGGAATTGATTAAAGTTATAGGTTTATAATAGCATTATATGTTATTTGCTTTTTAATACTGCCAATTATATTTACAAATTTTTACCCAGTAAGCAATGAGGCTTATATTATATTTTTTGTAGTAAATACTATATTTTTTATTATATCTATGCTATATTTTAGTAATAAAATGAAATATTATGTAGTAGCAGATTTAATATATATGTTTCTTATGATTATATATACAGGTGGTTCTTATGGGATTGGAGTAAGTGGATTAGCATTAGATGGATTACATTCTATTGTACAAAAATCAGGTAATCTTTTAGGGGCTACAATTGCAATAGTGTTAGTTTTAGTTATTCAGTTTGTAATTAAAGGTTTATTTACTATTTTAAAAAAGGAGAAATGATAAATGGATAAAGAATTTGAAAGAAAATGTTATGAACTTGCATATTTAATATTTCCAGATGTGCATGAAACAGTTGATGATTTAGAGGTAAAATATCCTGTAAGAAGACTTAAAGAGGGTGCTTATGTTACAAGATTTGCACCTTCTCCAACAGGTTTCTTGCATACAGGTGCGTTATTTATGGCTCTTGTAAATAAAGTACTTGCTCATCAAAGTGATGGAAAATTCTTTTTAAGAATTGAAGATACTGATCAAAAAAGAGAAGTTAAAGGTAGTGTAAAATTATTTACTGAGGAATTAAAGGCATTTGGTTTAGAGCCTGATGAAGGTGTAGTAGCAGAAGGTAAAGAAGAAGGATACTATGGTCCATATACACAAAGTAAAAGAGCAGATATATACAAGATATGTGCTAAACATTTAGTTGAAAAAGGACTTGCTTATCCATGTTTTTGTACTACTGAAATGTTACAAGCTACACATGATGCACAAGAGAAAAATAAAGTTGTACCTGGTTATTATGGAATATATGCAAAATGTAGAAATATATCAATAGATGAGTCTATTGCAAGAATAAAATCAGGAGAAAAATATATTTTAAGATTTAGGTCAAGTGGTTCTCATCTTAATAAAACATCATTTATTGATGGAGCAAGAGGTAAAATAGAAATAGCTGAAAATGATCAAGATGTTGTACTAATAAAAGCAGATGGTCTTCCAACATATCACTTTGCACATGTATGTGATGACCATTTTATGAGAACAACTCATGTTGTAAGAGGAGAAGAATGGATACCATCAACTCCAATACATATTGAACTGTTTAAAGCTATGGGCTTTGAAGCACCAACATATATACATGTACCACTTATACTTGTTAAAGAAGGAAATAGTAAAAGAAAACTTAGTAAAAGAAAAGATAAAGAGGCAGCAGTATCTTACTTTTTAAAAGCAGGTTATCCAACTGATGCAGTTATTGAGTATTTATATACTATACTTAACTCTGACTATGAAATGTGGAGAAACAAAAATAAAGAGGCAAGTAGGGATGAATTTACATTTAAATTAAATAAAATGAGTTCAGCAGGCTCACTTCTTGATATAATGAAATTAAACGATATAAGTCGTGAAATTATATCTAAAATGACAGCAAAAGAAGTTTTAGAAAATGTACTTGTTTGGGCAAAAGAAGAAGATAAAGAACTATACGATTTAATTTCAAAAGATTTAGATTATTCTCTAAAGGTGTTTAGTTTAGAAAGAGAGAATGTGAAAAAAATTCGTAAAGATATAATAAAATGGGAAGATATAAGAGAAAACTTCTTTTATTTCTTTAATACATTATTTAGTCAAGATATTGAAAAAAATGGGTATAACTTTGAATATAATGATAAAATAACAAAAGACATTGTAAATAATGTACTTGATGCATATCTTAATAGTTATAATCAATCTCATACAAAAGATGAATGGTTTGCTAATATGAAGGAACAAGCAAATAATCTAGGTTTTTGTACTGATATGAAAGAGTATAAACAAAATCCTGATAAATATATTGGTAGTACAGCTGATTTTGCAACAATTATTAGAATAGCTATAACTAATAGAAAAAACTCACCAGATATATATTTAATAATGCAATTACTTGGAGAAGATGAAACTAAGAATAGATTTTTAAAAGCTATGCAAAGTTAAATAAAATTTAAGAGGTAACTTGTATGAAAAATTTATATAAAGTTAATATACCAGACTCTTTAATAAATGAGTTAGAAAAAATATTTAAGTCTTGTGAAGAGATAAAGAAAGTTGTATTATTTGGCTCAAGAGCAAGAAAAGATAATAGAGAAAATTCAGATATTGACATTGCTATTTATAGCACAAATAAACAAAATAGCAAAATATATAGCATGTTCGATGAAATAAATACATTATATTCATTTGATATAGTATTTATTTCATCTGATACTTCAATTAATTTGGTTAATCAAATAAAGAAAGATGGGTGCATTATTTATGAAAGATGATATTATTAATAAAAAAGAATTTAGATACAATTCATTAAAAGATGCGATTAAAAGGTTAAAAGAGGTTATTGATGAACAAGAAAAGATAGATAGTAAAAAACTAGGTAGTATTTTAAATGACGCAATAATTAAAAGATTTGAGTTTACTTTTGAACTTATGTGGAAGGTCTTAAAAGAATATTTAGAAGATAATGGCTTTACAGATTTTATGCCAAGTCCAAAAAGTGTTTTAAAATATGCATTTAAAAATGGAATAATTAATGACGAACAAGGTTATAATCTTATGTTGCAGGATAGAAATAGTACGACTCATATTTATGATGAAAAGATGGCAAGTCAAATAGTAAAAAATATAAAAGGAAAATATGTTGCTTTAATACAGTCTTTAATTGACTATTTAGATAATGAAGAATATTTAGCAAAATAAATAGGTGATATAAATTGATAGAAAATTTGGAAGAAAACAAAAAGAAATTAGAAAAGTACTTAAGTGAAAGAGAAAATATAAAACTTGATATAGTTGATTTATCAAAAGTATTAGCATATAA
>CANPWO010000047.1 GCA_947584535.1 uncultured Clostridia bacterium | reverse complement strand
ATTATATATTTTTTTACAATAAGCTCTACCATACGTCTACTTATTCTTTTACCACGTTCTGATATAAATAATGCATCTTTATCTATAACTCCATCTTTTTTTCTAACTGCAACATAATCATTAATTGCATTTATACAAGCATTATTTAGATGTACAACGCGTTCTTTATTTCCTTTTCCAATAATACTTAATCTGTCATCTTTTATATCCTTAAAGTTTATATTAATAAGTTCAGATAGACGAAGTCCACAATTTAAAAATATAGTTAATATACAAAAATCGCGTTTTCCAAATTTTTGTTCATTGAATTTAACAGAAGATAGGAGAGTAGTTGATTCTTCAAGTGTTAAGTATTTTGGTAATCTTTTTTCAAGTTTAGGAGATTCAAGTCCAATTATTGGATTTTTATCTATAAGTTTTTCTTTTATAAGATAGTTATAAAATGACCTAATTGACGCAGTTTTTCTTGCACGAGATGTGGCTTTTAACTCATGGCGAGTTTTTTTCTTGTAATTGTCACTTAAAAATTGTAGATAGCTATATATTTCTTTACTTTCAATAGATTTAAAAAATTTTATATCTAAATCAGTTATATCAGTTTCTTCAACTAAATCTAAATTTATATTTTTTTTATAACATTTTAAATATTTAAAAGCATTTCTTAAGTCATAGTGATATTCTTTTACTGTATTTTCTGATCTATTTTTTATAACTTCCATAAATTCAAGAAACTCACTAATTAATTTTGGAACATCGTTATATTTCATATATACCTCCAATAACTAAAGTATGACATTAAAATCATTTTCTTAAGCATAATATATCACATTTCGCAAAATTCTTCAATAACTTCAATAATATAATATTTTAATATATAAAAAATGAAATTATGTAAATTAATGATAGGGAGGAGAGAACATGAATAATATTGCTTCAAATAATTATATAATAAATAAATTAATTAAATAACTTTTAATGTTAAAATTTTTATTTATTATATAATTAAATTAAAAATTAGTATTTAATAAATTTTTATTTTATGAAAATTAAAAATTTATTTTTAAAATTTATAATTTATATAATATTAATTTTTAATAATTTTTAATTAAACTTAAATTAATATTATATTAACGATAATTTATAAAATTGATATATAATATAAATATAAGATTAACTATGTAAAAATTAAAGCTCTAAAATTCATTTTAAGCTATTTTTATATAATAAGTCGTATAATTTCTCCCTTAACAATTATATAACAAAAAAATTCTATATTAGGAAAAAAACGACGCTCTAGAATCGATTTTAAGGCATTTTTATTTTTTAATAGTGTAATTACTTGTCATTAAAAAAGAGGAAATATGCTAAAAGGCGAGAATTAATATTGTGTTTTAAATAAATAAAGAGTATAAGCATTATAAAATGAAAAATTAAGTAAATTAGTAGATATAGTAAATATAAATATGGCAAAATCACTAGAATACCACTATATAGATATATTTAGTGTTTTTTGTCTACTCCTTTTTACACAAAATTTATATTTTGCGAAATCATATAAGAGTAAAATACAAGGAATATATACCTTATACTCCTACTCCCACAATAAACAAGCTAATTATACAAAAAAATCAATGTTCTAGTTTCTATATATCATAAAAAAATAATCGTGTCAATAATTTTTTATTTTTCCTTAATTAATTTTAAAAAAATATATTTATATCAATTTTTTTATTTATATCTATTTTATTTTAATTTTAATAATAATTTTTATATAATCCCCTATTTAAGATTTTTTTTATATAAAATAATTATTTAATTAAAATAAAAAAGATGCCTCTACATTGCTATAGAGGCGATCATAAGAGGTTGATATATGAAAACTAAGGTTTTTCCCTAGCTCGGCATACTTTTTTATATAGCCCAAATACCTGCTGTCATTTGCTTAGCATAAGTTTGAGACTGTTTTAAGTCAGTACTTAAACTTTTATTTTTAGGCTCTTCTTGAAAAGTAGCATATCCATTTTCAAGTATTTTTGCATTATATAATTCATCATTAATATATATATATGCATAAATTTGTGAATTATCTACTTTTACTTCGTCAAATGCAATTTTTACAATTTTACCATTTAATTCGTTTTGCATTTTTGCATTTACATCAGCTATAGAGTTATTGAAGTTTACACCTATTAATGTAACATCAAATTTTTTGTTAGTATTAGGTATTGTAACTCTTACTTTGTTATTATCTAATACTTTATCTACAGTTAAATCTGATGTTTTTTCAAGTACTTTTAAATTAGAATATTCTTCTGGAATTGTTGTTAAAATTTCTTCTTGAACAGGAACTTCTTGCTTAGGAGTTTCTGTTTCTTTTTTTTCAGTATTTTCTTCTATTTTATTTTCATCTTCTAATTTATCACTTGCAACAACAATTTCTTTATCAGGTGTAGCTGAAGTACTACTTTTTGATAAATATATATATATACCACTACCTATTAGAACAAATGATATAAATAAAACTAAAATTGCTGGTCCATATTGTTTAACATAGAATGTTGATTTATTGTCATAGTACATTTTTACACCCCCTATAACCAATTACAATATTATTATAGCATTAATTTTATGTAAAGTCAAGGCTTTTTTACAAAAAAGTTACATTTTTATTACATTTTTATGTTTTAAATGTCAGCATTATGCCAAACATTTTGAACATCATCATTATCTTCAAGTTTATCTAAGAAATTTTGAAATTTAGTTTCTTCTTCTTCTGATAACTCTTTTTTCATAGTAGCAATTTGTCTTATTTCAGCAGCTTCGACTTTTAAGTTAAGTGATTCAATATAATCTCTTAACTTAGAGAAATTTTCAGGAAGTGATGTAATCTCAATATATCCTTCCTCTGAAACAAAATCTTCAGCACCATTATCTAATGAATTTAGCATTAACTCATCTTCATCAATATCTCCACTATTTTCAATTAATATATATCCTTTTTTCTCAAACATATATCCAACACTACCTGTTTGTCCTAAACTTCCACCTGATTTTGAAAAAATACTTCTAATATCTGCGGCAGCTCTATTTTTATTATCAGTCATAACTTCTACAATAACTGCAGTTTGACAAGGTCCAAAACCTTCGTATACAATTTCTTCATAATTAGCAGAGTTAGAGTCACCTAAAGCTTTTTGTATGCATCTATTAATATTATCATTTGGCATATTATTTGCTTTAGCTTTTGAAATAACATCCTTTAATTTAGAGTTAATATTTGGGTCTCCACTTCCCCCTGTCTTTACTGCTACAGTTAATTCTTTTCCAATTTTAGAAAAAATATTTGCTTTTTTAGAATCTGTAGCCTCTTTCTTTCTTTTTATATTTGCCCATTTACTGTGTCCTGACATAATTTTTCCTCCTTTTTTATAATATATATTTTAACATATTTTATGTAATTTGTGTAGTCTTATAGTTATATTAATATAATTTTCTATAAATTTCATAGGTTTTTACAACCTTTTCTAAGTAATTTCTAGTTTCTTCATAAGGTATATTGGTATTTGTATAATAATCTAGATTGCTTGGTATAATTTCTTCAGCTATCCACCTATCTACATTGCCCATTCCTGCGTTATATGCACTAATAGCTAAATAATAATTACCGCTATAATGATTAATTAAATATGATAGATATTTACAACCAATAGAGATATTAGTATTAACATCATATAAATCTAAAATATCAATATTATCAATTAAATTAGCTTTTTTCATAATTTCATTTGCAGTTGTATCCATAATTTGCATAAGTCCTTTTGCCTCTTTATATGATGTTGCTAAAGAATTAAACTTACTTTCGGTTCTAATAATGCTTAGTATCAAATATGGATCAATATTATTTTTCTTAGCTTCTTCTTTTACAATATCAAAATGCATTCTTGGATATATAAATTCTCTAAATAAAATATATGATACAAAGAGTATTATTAGTAATATTAATAAAAACTTAAATAATGTTTTAATAGTCTTTTTAATCTTAGTTTGCATTATTTTACCTTCCTTTTTAGTATGAATGTATGAAGAAGTTTATTATTTAGCATCATACCAACTTTTTCCTATGTTTAAATCAATAATAAGTGGAACTTTTAAAGTTATAATATTTTCCATCGCATCATGCATAATTTCTTTTACAATATCTACTTCACTTGGAACAGTCTCTATTAAAAGTTCATCGTGAACTTGCATAATAAGCTTAGATTTCAAATTTTTTTCTTTCATTTTATAATATATTTTATTCATCGCAAGTTTAATTATGTCGGCAGCTGTTCCCTGAATTGGTGTATTCATTGCAACGCGTTCACCAAATTGTACTATGTTTTTGTTTTTATTTTTAAGTTCATTTATATATCTTCTTCTCTTAAATAATGTAGTAACATATCCCTTCTCTTTTGCATTAACTACAATATTTTCCATAAACTCTTTTATTTTATGATATTTTGTTAAATAGTTATTTATATATGTAGCAGCTTCTTTTCTTGTTGTAGATATATTTTTTGCAAGACCAAACTCACTTATTCCATATACAATTCCAAAATTAACAGCTTTAGCTTTTGAACGCATCTCTTGTGTTACATCATCTAAATCCACTTGAAAAACTTGAGAAGCAGTAACTTTGTGTACATCAATATTATTATTAAATGCATCAATCATTGTTTCATCTTCAGATATATGTGCTAGCACACGAAGTTCTATTTGACTATAGTCTGCGTCAACAATTACACTATCATCTGGTGCTACAAAAAAGCTACGTATCTTTCTACCAAGTTCCATTCTAACAGGTATATTTTGCAAATTAGGTTCAACGCTACTAAGTCTACCAGTTGAAGTAACTGTTTGCATAAAAGTTGTGTGAATTCTACCATCACTTGCAATTTTACTTTTTAGTCCATCAACATATGTTGTTTTTAATTTTATAGTTTGTCTATATTCAAGTATTAAATCAATTATTTCATGTTTATTATATAATTCCTCTAGAACAGATTTATCTGTTGAATATCCAGTCTTTCCTTTTTTAATAACTGGTAGATTTAAAACTTCAAATAATATATGTCCAAGTTGTTGAGGAGAATTAATATTAAATTCTTCACCTGCAAGTCTATATATATCTTGTTCAAGTATATTAAGTCTTTGAGAAATCTCAATATCAAATTCATTTAATTTATTAACATCTATGTACATTCCTACATGTTCCATATATGCAAGTGTTTCCTCAAGAGGCATTTCAATATCATTAAATAATTCGAGCATATCTAAATTTCGAAGTTTCTCTAATACTTGTTTTTTTGAATCAAAAATAGCTTTAAGATATATTGTTATATTTTTCTGCTCATCACCAGTTAAAAAAGCACTATCATTATTTTCTTCACCAAATAGTGAAAGCTGTACATTTTCATTTTTACTTTTATTTGGTAGATTAAGTATTATACCATATATATCATTTAAAATATATTCTATGTCATAATTTGCTCTAATTGAGTCCATTAGATAATATGCAATCATAACATCATATGCAAAATTATATACTTTATCTGTAACATTATTAAATAAATAGCGTATATCTTGTTTCATATTATATCCATACTTTTTAGAATTACTTAAAGCAAAACTTTTTAATAGATTATTTAATATATCGTTATTATTATTTGATATATCTTCCATATTTAAAAGATAAATAGTATCGTTTTGTTTAGAATATACCCCAAATATTGCTTTATCTAATCGTAAATTTATAGCAAAGTTATCATTATTTGGAATATTTAGTATATATGATATTTCATCTTCTAGAAATACTTTATTTAAAATTTCTAAATAGTTAAGTATATTTTTGTTATCAATAAGTATAAAAGAATTAATATTTGTAAGTTCATCAATATTAACACTAGATTTATTACTATCAGTATCATTTTTACTTACTTTAGAAAAATCATATTTCTCCATAAATTTAGAGAATTCTAACTTTCTAAATAAATTGTATAATTCACTTAGATTAACATCTGTAAATAAACAATTATCATAAGATAAATTTATAGGTACATTAGTATCAATAGTTGCAAGTGTTTTACTTAAAAAGGCCATTTCCTTGTCTAATACTAACTTCTCTTTTATTTTAGGTGTTACCTCTAAGTTATCAATATTTTCATATATATTTTCAAGACTTTCATAATTCCATATAAGGTTATATGCTGTTTTTTCTCCTATTCCCTTTACTCCTGGAATATTATCAGAACTATCTCCCATTAATGATTTAATATCTATTATTTGATGAGGTACTATATTTTGTTTTTCTTTTAGAAGTGTGGGAGTATAAATAGTATATTCTGTTTTACCCATCTTAGTTGTTGGAATTATAATAGATGTAGTATCACTTATTAATTGAAATGAGTCTTTATCACCAGTTAAAATATATGTAAAAATGTTATTATCAGTATTTTTCTTTGCAACTGTTCCAAGTATATCATCAGCTTCATATCCTTCAAGTTCTAATATTGGTACATTCATTGCAGTTAAAATTTCTTTTATAACAGGCATTTGTTCTCTTAACTCATCTGGCATACCTTTCCTTGTTCCTTTATACTCACTATACATTTTATGTCTAAATGTAGGAGCACTTAAATCAAAAGAAACCGCAATATAATCAGGTTTTACTTTATCTAATATCATCCAATATATATTTAAAAAAGCATATAGTGCATTTGTATGGATTCCGTGCTGTTTTAGAAAACATTCTAAGATTAGAAAGACCATAAAAAGCTCTATTCATTATACTGTTACCATCAATTACTAAAAAATTTTTCATATATATTTACTCTCCTATTGTACAAATTCTTGCCACACAATGTTTGCAACTTCCATTCCTCTTTTAGTAAGAAAAATAGAATTACTATCTTCAATTATTAGTTTATCTTTTTTTAATTTTTCAATTTCATTTTTAAATATTTTATTTATATTAACATTAAATTTTTTTAAGAATTTATCTTTATCCATACCTTTTACAAGTCTTAATGATAAAATTACAAACTCTTTCATTAAATCAAGTTTATCTAAATCTTGTTTATCACATATTGTACTAATATTGTTGTTTATATTATAAATATATTTTTCTATATCATTTGTATTTGTATATCTACTGCCTGCAAAGAAACTTGATGCGCCTGCACCAATACCTATATATTCTCCTTGTCTCCAGTAGTTTAAATTATGTTGTGACTCAAAACCAGAAATTGCAAAATTTGATATTTCATATTTTAAAAAGTTAGATTCAGTTAGTTTTTCTTCCATATACTCTTTCATTTTGTATTCTTCGTCTTCATCACAAAGTGTTAAAAATCCTTCCTTTATCAAGAAATCAAGTTTAGTATTTTCGTGTAGTTCTAAATTATATACAGATATATGCTTTATATCATATTTATCTTTAAGTTTAGTAATCTCATCAATTTGTTTTACAAATTTACTATAATTAATATTTGGAAGTGGATATATTAAATCTATTGAAATATTATTAAATTCAAGCTTTTTAGCAAGGTCTAGTGTAGCTAAAAAATCATTATATGTATGAACTCTACCGATACTTTTTAATGTATCATCATATATTGTTTGAAGTCCAATACTTAGTCTATTAATATTTAATTTTTTGTAACATTTAAGTTTTTCTATATCTACTGTACCTGGATTAATTTCAATAGTTATTTCACTTATATTATTTGAAAAAAGATTAATTATATCCATTATTTTAGCAATATATTTACTATCAATGTATGATGGCGTACCGCCACCAAAATATATTGTTTTTATATTATATTCACTAAATATTTCCGCATTTTGTATAAGTTCCTTACATAGTGCATCAATATATGCTTCTATTAACTCTTCTTTATTTACACTTGAGAAAAAATCACAATAATAGCATCTTGATTTACAAAATGGTATATGAATGTATATTCCAATTTCCTTATTCATTTTAGTACCTCGTATAAGTATAATTTTAACATATATACAAGCAAAAAACAATTAAATAACAATAATAAAACGAAGAAAACTAAAATGCTTCCTTCGCTTATTTAATTTAACTAATTATTCCAAGATAATACTTCCATGCAAGTACTCTTTTTACTGCTTGATTAATATCATCTTCACTAACTGTTTTATTATTTACAGCATTTACAATTGAGTTAACTGTTTCTTTTAAATCAGATGTTATAAGTAAATCGTTACCAGCATTTACAGCCTTTATAGCGGCATCTGAAACAGAGTATATATTTGCAATGGCTCCCATCGCTAAATCATCTGTCATAATAACTCCTGTAAATTTTAAATCTTCTCTTAGTAATGTATGCCATGATTTTGAAAGTGAAGCAGGATTATCATTATCTTTAAATGATACAACATTATGTGCAACAAGAATACTTTGAGCACCATCTTTAATTCCAGCTTCAAATGGTAAAAAGTCTGATTTCTTAAATGTTTCTTCACTTCTGTTATCTCTTACAAAGTCTTTATGTGTATCTGCATTATTTCCATAGCCTGGGAAATGTTTTAATGTCATACCCATTTTTTTACTATTATAATATTTTGTCATTTCAGAAACATACTTACTTGTTTCTGTAGCATCTTTTCCAAAACTTCTATCATATATAAAATCATTTGGATTAGTTGATACATCGGATACAGGTGCAAGATTTACATTAATTCCTAAAGAGGCTAGTAAAGTAATTTTTTCATTTGCATCACTTTTTAGTAAATCATAACCACCTTGTTTATATAATTGTTGTGGTGACTTAAAAGGTGTACTTCTAAACTGAGAATAGTGACTAACTCGTGTAACAGTTCCACCTTCCTCATCTACGCCAATCAACATTTTTATTTTACTTGCATCTTGATAACTTTTTATTTTACTTGTTACACTAGCTTTAGACTCCTCTTTAAAATCTCTACCAAACAAGATGTATCCTGCCGGGTTATAATTTTTTATTTCATCTATTGCGCCTGATTCTGGGCATCTAGCAAAACACATCTGTCCTACTTTTTCTTTTAAACTCATATTTTTTATAAGATTTTCTGCTTTATCATAGTATTTGCCAAATATATCTTTAGAAACAACATCTGCATTTTGTTTTTCTGCAGTATAATCATTTGGAATATTATCTGTTATTTTTGATATATATTTTTTTATATTAGTACTATCATTAAATACAAATAAATATAACGCTAAAGCAACTAATAATATAACAAAAATAACAATTAAAGACATTATAATTAATTTTTTCTTTGATTTCTTTGACTTTTTCTCCTCTTTTATCTCGTTATTTATGTTTCCATGTCTTTTTTCGCTATCCATAAAAACCTCCTATTATATATTATTTGCTATTTCTACAATTTTATCAAGTCTATGTTTAAGTCCTGATCTTGATATATTATATTTGCAAAATTTTGTTAGTTCGTCAAGACTAGCATTAGGATATTTTTCTCTCAAAATAGCTGTTTCTTGCAATTTCTCATTTAAAGTGTTAAATTTCTTTTTTTTCCTTATTTTTTTTATTGCATTAATTTGTTTTACAGAGCTATTTATGGTTTTAGATAGATTAGCTGTTTCACAATTAATTGTTCGATTAATAGTATTTTTAACATTTTTTTCTACCCTTATTGATTCATATTTAAGTAGACAATTAGTTGCCCCAAGCATACTTAAAATTACAGATATTTGTTCTGCTTCTTTAATATATATAACATAAACACTATTCTTTTCTCTTTTTACAATTTTAGGAGTAAAATCAAGAACTGAAAGTAAATCACAAACATAATTTGAACAGGACTTACTTTTAAAGGTTACTTCAAAATGATAATCATTTTGCGGATTTACAATACATCCAGAACTTAAAAAAATACCTCTAAGTATCTCTTTTATACTTTCCTCAGAAAGTTTAGAAATATCAAAATATATATTATATTTTTTGTCAATATCTTTTTTTTGTTTAACTACTGTTAAATACTCACCAAATTTTTCTGCATCAAGTAAAAAATCATCATTTTTTTTACTTGAAAAATTATTTAGAATTTCCTCTTTAATATCTGAAGAAAAAGACATTTTATCACCTATAATTACTAACAATTTATATTAATAAAATTTTACCATATATGTATAAAAAAAACAAGAAACAATGCAGTAAAGTTACATCATTGTTTCTTTATATGTTACTATTCAGACTAGACAAACACTTTATTCCCAGTTGACTATATTTCAACTGGGATATTCATGTATATTTT
>CANPWO010000046.1 GCA_947584535.1 uncultured Clostridia bacterium | reverse complement strand
AGTTGTACAGTAATTACTAATGTAAGAGTAAATACAAGATATTATTTAATTACTTGCATTTAAATTTTCACTTATCATAAAAAATAATAAAATATATTTTAAAAAGACTATGTTGACAAAAATATCTATCTATGATAGAATTCAAATACAAAAAATTAATCCAAATAAAATTTTAGGAGGAATGAAAAATGGAATATAATAGTTTAAAGGAATTTATTGAAAGATATGAATTCGATGAAAAAAAAGTTATAGAATTTATACTTAAAAACAAGAAATTGGATCCAAGTGCAGATAATAATTATGCAATAAGATGGGCTTCAAAAAATGGTCATACAGAAGTAGTCAAGTTGTTGTTACAAGATGAAAGAGTAGATCCAAGTGCAGATAATAATTATGCAATAAGGTACGCTTCAGAAAATGGCCATACAGAAGTAGTCAAGCTATTGTTACAAGATAAAAGAGTAGATCCAAGTGTATTTAATAATTGTGCAATAAGGTACGCTTCAATAAATGGTCATACAGAAGTAGTTAAGTTATTGTTAAAAGATGAAAGAGTAGATCCAAGTGCAGATAATAATTATGCAATAAGGTACGCTTCAGAAAATGGCCATACAGAAGTAGTCAGGCTGTTGTTACAAGATAAAAGAGTAGATCCAAGTGCAGGTAATAATTGTGCAATAATATGGGCTTCAAAAAATGGTCATACAGAAGTAGTCAAGTTGTTGTTACAAGATGAAAGAGTAGATCCAAGTGCATGTGATAATTGTGCAATAAGGTACGCTTCAAAAAATGGCCATACAGAAGTAGTCAAGCTGTTGTTACAAGATAAAAGAGTAGATCCAAGTGCATGTTATAATCGTGCAATACAGTGCACTTCAGAAAATGGCCATACAGAAGTAGTCAAGTTGTTGTTACAAGATGAAAGAGTAGATCCAAGTGTATGTGATAATTATGCAATAAATCTGGCTTCAGAAAATGGCCATACAGAAGTAGTCAAGCTGTTGTTACAAGATAAAAGAGTAAATCCAAGTGCATGTGATAATCGTGCAATAAAGTGGGCTTCAAAAAATGGTCATACAGAAATAGTTGAATTGTTATTACAAGATAAAAGAGTTGCTCAAAGTGTAGGTAATAAATTCAAATAAAATAATAAAGTATTCACTAAAATAAATAATAACCAGTTTTTATACAAAAAAACTGGTTATTATTTATTATCACTATAACTTTTCTTTTTTTACTTGTGATTTTAACTCTATATAATTATTTTTAATATAATCTACTTTAAATTATATTAAAAATAAAACTATATTATCTTTAGCGAGTAAATATTTTAATTAAATAAGATTTCTTTCATAAAATAATAAAATATATTTCAAAAAAAGTTGAATTCTGAAAATAAGTTTGATATAATAAAATTATCATAATACAAATCGTAGTAATAATGGAGGTAATAATAAATGGAGAATGAGAAGAAGTTTGGAAGCGAAATGTTTGGTTATGATAAAAAAGAGGTTGAAGATTATATAAAAGCAATAAAAGCTGAATATGAAAGTAAACTTCAAGCTGAACGTTCAGATTCAAATAGAGTAGCAAATGAATTAACAATTGTAAAGAAAAAAATTGAAAGGTACGAAGTAGATTACATTCAAAAACAAGAAAAAGTAGCTAATGCTTTAATTACTGCAGAAGATCAAGCTAAAAAAATTATCGAAAATGCTAGAGCTGAAGCTATGCAAGAAAAAGATAGAGTAGAACATGTAATTGAAATGGAAAAAGAAAAATTATTAGATATAAAGAAAGATATTTTAGATTTAAAAGAGAAAACTATTAAATTACTTGAAAAATATAGTGAAGATATGAATAGTTTGCTTGATTAGTCATAATAATAAAATGGACGTAATAAAATGAAACATAAGGTGATGTTTTATGAAAGTTACGGCCGTTTTTTTGGGTAGAAAAAAAGAGAGTATAAAAGGACTTGAAAAAACAGCAAAAAAATTAACCAAAAATATTTCAGTTATAATATATTGTACATTCCTAGTTATTGCATTTAGCTTTTTCCTAAGATATATAAAAATATCCCCAAAAGTATTTAATTTAGCAACTAATTTTAGACAAGCAGAGCAAAGAAAGTTAGAACTTGCAGATTTTTTAAATATATATAGTATATATAATAAAGATAATTATATCGTAGCTGAGAAAATCGAAGAAAAAGTAGAGGAGAAGCCAAAAACTGAATTTGAGATAATTGACGCAGAGGCAAAGGATAAAACCGAAGAATCAGTATTTGGTGTAAGTAAGGCTCAAGCAGTAATAACAAGTGAAAATAAAAGCTTGCAACGAGTAAGTATTGGAAATACAAAATTACTTAATTATTCAAGTAAACGAGATATAGATTTTACATCTCTTGCAGATAGTAGTATTACTTTAACTAAGGCAAGTGATAAAATACTTTTGTATAACACTCATACTTCTGAGTCATATACAAATAGTGAGCAGTATAAATTTAGTTATACAGGAACAATGAGAACAACAGATGCAAATTATAATATGTTGTCTATAGCTAGGGAATTTGCAAATAATTTAACTTCTAAAAATTTTCAGTGTGTACACGATACAACACCACATGATTATGGTACATATACAAGTTCCTATGCAAGATCAAGAAAAACAGTAACTAACGCTCTTGTAAAAATGGGAGGCGCTTCAATTATAGTAGATGTGCATAGAGATGCAGTTGCAGATTTAAGTTATAGACCTGTAGCAAATATTAAAGGAGTTCAGGTAGCACAACTTATGTTTGTAATGGGCGTTGGTAGTGATACTACGAAAAATAAATATTATGAAGATAATTTAAGACTAGCACTTAAATTGCAACAACTGGCAGATAAGGTGTATCCAGGACTATTTAAACCTATGATAATTAGAGATTCTGTGTATAATCAAGATTTAAATAAATACTCGCTTTTAGTTGAAGTAGGAGCTACTGGAAATACTATTGAAGAAGCAAAACTTGCAACAAGATGTCTTACAAATTTATTAAATATTATATATAAAGATTGATATAATTTTTTTAATGTGATATAATTACGAACTATAGTGTGAAAGGAAGATATTTATATGGCAAATAAGTTAGTAATAGTTGAGTCGCCATCTAAAGCAAAGACTATAAAAAAATATCTTGGAAGTGATTATGATGTTATTGCTTCACAAGGTCATATAATAGATTTACCTTCAAGTAAGTTTGGAGTTGATGTTGAAAATAACTTTAAACCAGAATATAAAACAATGAAGGGAAAGGCAAAGATAATTAATGAGATAAAGAAAAATGCTAAAGGAAAAGAAAAAGTATATCTTGCAACCGACCCTGATCGTGAAGGTGAAGCAATAGCATGGCATTTAAAAAATGTACTTAATATTTCAGATGATGATAAATGTAGAATAGCATTTAATGAAATTACTAAAACTGCTGTAAAAAATGCCGTTAATCAAGCAAGAAATATAGATTTATCTCTTGTAGATGCACAACAGGCTAGAAGAATCTTAGATAGAATAGTTGGATACAAATTATCTCCTCTTTTATGGAAAAAAGTAAAAAAAGGGTTAAGTGCAGGGCGTGTTCAATCTGTTGCATTAAAGATAATAATGGATAGAGAAAAAGAAATAAGAGATTTTAAGGCTGAAGAATATTGGACTTTAACTGCAAAACTTTTAAAAGATAAAGATGTTGTAACTGCAAAATTCTATGGAGATATAAATGGAAAAATAGATTTAACAAATGAAAAACAAGTTAAAAATATAGTAAAAAGCATTGATAATAAAGAGTATATAGTAAAAGATATTAAAAAAAGTGAGAGAAAGAAAAATCCACCACCACCTTTTACAACCTCTTCTTTGCAACAAGACGCTTCAAGAAAGTTAGGCTTTTCTGTTAAGAAAACTATGATGGTAGCACAAAGGCTATATGAAGCAGGACATATTACATATATGAGAACTGACTCTACTAGAATATCTGATGATGCAAGAAAAATTGCTAAAGACTATATTATTTCAAAATTTGGTGAAAACTATTATCTTAATAGAGTATATAAAACAAATGAAAATGCACAAGATGCTCATGAAGCGATTAGACCAAGTAATATTAAGCATTCTATGGAAGTATTTGATACATTACCAAAAGATGAACAACGATTATATACATTGATATTAAATAGGTTTTTAGCAAGTCAAATGTCTATAGCAGTTTATGATTTAACTAAAGTTCAAGTTCAAGTTGAAGATTATATATTTAATATTAATGGTAGCGTTATTAAATTTGATGGATATATGAAATTATATATAGAATCTAAAGATGAAAAAGATGAAGAGCAAAATAATAATGTTTTACCAGAATTTAGTATAAATGAAGTATTAAAGCAAAATGAGCTTATACCTGAACAAAAATTTACTGAGCCACCAGCAAGATATACAGAGGCAAGTCTAGTTAAAGTATTAGAGGAAAAAGGTATTGGTAGACCTAGTACTTATGCACCAACTATTTCAACAATACAAGATAGATTTTATATAGAAAAAGAACGGAAGATATTTAGTTCCTACAAATCTTGGTGAAATTGTAAATAATGTTATGGAGAATAATTTTAAAGATATTGTAGATGTTTCTTTTACAGCTGATATGGAGCATAAGCTTGATATGGTAGCTGAAAATAAGGAAAATTATGTGGAAATGCTTAATGAGTTTTATAAACCATTTATGAAAAATTTATCTGAAGTTGAAGATAAAATAGAAAAAGTAGATATACCTGATGAAGTTACAGACGAAGTTTGTGAATTATGTGGGAGAAATATGGTTATAAAACAAGGTAGATTTGGAAAATTTCTTGCATGTCCTGGTTATCCAGAATGTAAAAATACAAAGCCACTTACTCAAACTATAGATGTACCTTGTCCAAAATGTGGTGGTAAAGTATTAGTTAGAAAAACGAAAACAAGAAGAACTTTCTATGTTTGTGAAAATAATACTAATTCAGAAGATAGTAAGTGTGATTATATTTCATGGAATAAACCTAAGAAAGAAAAGTAGAACAATTAAAATCGTTAAATTTACAATGTAGATTTAGCGATTTTTTATATATTTGATTAGTTGATAAGGCAGTAATAATATGATATAATAAACAAAAAAAGTAAGTTATTATAATAAATATTATATATGAAAGGAGAATAACTATGGATACAAAAAACTATAGGGCTAAATTAAATGATATTCTTTTAAATGATACTTATGAAGAAAATATAGAGTTTTTAGTAAATGTAATACCTGAAATAAAAGATAGTATTGGATTTAAGCATAATCATCCACATCATCATTTAGATGTTTGGGAACATACATTACTAGCTTTAAGAAATGCGAATACAAACGATTTGGAAGTGAAAATGGCATTATTACTTCATGATTTAGGAAAACCACATTCTTATCAAGATGAAGAAATTAGACATTTTCATGGTCATCCTGAAGTATCAGAAAAAATGGCTAGAGAAATACTAAAAAGACTAGAGTATGATAGTAATTTTATTGAAGATGTTTGTTATTTGATAAAGTATCATGATACACTAATTGACCCTAATAATTTAGATAATACTTATGAATTAGTTATAAAAAGATTATTGGTTCAGTATGCGGATGCCAGAGCTCATTCTCCTGATAAAGTTGCTAAAAAAATTGATAAACTTAATAAAGTTAAGGAAAATTTAATTCGTAAGTGAGATATTAAAGAAATGAAATTTTGTTATATAAATTTCATTTCTTTTCTAAATAATAAAGCATATTTTTAGTTTTGAAACATAATTAATAAGTAATGAAATTTAAAATTAAATGGAAGTGCAAATATATGAAAATTAATATTAAAACAAGTAATAAGAAAACTATATTAGTGTTTATTTTAAACTTTATTTTAGTATGTATATTATTTATTATTTTAAATTATTTAATTGTTAAAAATATAAAGTTAGGTAATAAAAATGAAGAAATAAATGATTCATTTATATTTGATGGTATAACAGAAAAATCCTCTTTCCCAGATAATGTGTTTGGAGTAACTGTACATACTTCAGTTTTAGAAAGAGGAAAGGCTACACGAATAGGAGTAAAAAGAAAAATTAAATATATAGTATTGCATGAAACAGATAATGTTGATAAAGGTGCTAATGCTAAATGCCATGCAAATTATTTAGTTAGAAATTCAGATTTCCCAAAGTCATGGCATTATACAGTAGATAGCAAAGAAATATATCATCATGTACCAGATAATGAAGTAGCATATCATGCAGCAGATAAAATAGGAAATCTAAATGGAATAGGAATAGAATTATGTGTAAATAAAGATGGAGATTTTGAAAAAACATTTGAGAATGCTACAAAACTTGTGGCATATCTTTTAAAAGAATATGATTTAGATATAGAATCAATAAAAACTCATCAAGACTTTTCAGGTAAATATTGCCCAAGAAATATTTTAAAAAATAATAGATTAGAAGAATTTAAAGAAAAAGTTTTGGCTTTATTAAATAACTGAAAGTTATTTACATTTTTTGTTACTAGTTGACATTTTTTTTACATTTATGTTATAATTTGTTATAAATAATATAGAGGTTGTATATGGAAAATGAAACTAGAGCAAAGAGAAATATATCTTTGTATAAAAAATATAAAATTTTCTCCTATGACTTTTTATTTTATTATGCTGTTGAGGTTATGTTTTACACCATAGTAAAAGGCTTTTCAATGTCAGAATTTATGTATTTAAGTTCTTTTTATACTTTATCAGCATTTTTTTGGCAACTATTTGGAAGTCTAATAGTGGAGAAGTTAGGATTAAAAAAATCAATAATACTTGGTAACTTTTTCGTATCATTAAATTGTGCTATGTTTATAGTAGCTAAAGCTTTCCCTACCTTTTTACTTGCAAATTTCTTCTTAGCATTAGGCTTTTCGTTAAAAAATTTAGCAGAAGGAAGTTTGTTATATAGCTCATTAAAAAAAGTAGGAAAAAGGGATGAGTTTTCTAAAATAGAAGGAAAGTCAAATGCAAAATACTATTATTTTGATGCAATTAGTGCATTTTTATCAGGCTTTTTATTTGTTATAAATGGATATATACCATTTATACTTAGTTTTGTATGTTGCATTATAAGCTTAGTAATATCTTGTAAATTTGAAGATTTTAAGAAAGAAGAAGATTATGAGGAAACTCTTTCATTTAAGAAAACATTACTTAGTATTAAAGAAATAATATCAAATAACAGAAGTAAAGCAATGTTATTATTTGCATTTGTATTTTGGGGGATAATTTCTGTTGTTAACATATTGTATAAAGCAATAATATTAGATATGGGAATAAAGCAACAATATAGTACTATTGTAGTATGTTTAGTTACAATTTTTGTTGGATTTGGTGCAAGATGTTTTTATGGAATTGAAAAAGTAACAAAAAATAAAACATTAACTGTATTTTCATATGCGTTATTAATTTCAACTGTTACTATAGGTGTTATTGGTGAATTCGCAAATTTAAACTTAACATCACTTTCAATTTTATTTATTGCCCTTGCAATTATAGGAATAATACAAGGGGCATATAGAGTCGCAATAAAGAAATATGTATTAAACTTTACAACAAGTCAAGTAAGAATAAAAATCACATCAGCATATTATATTGTTGAAAATTTAGGCAAAAGTTTGATATTATTTTTAACAGGCTTTTTACTTGAATTTGTAGGTAATGCAACATCTTGTTTAGTCTTTTCATTATTATCTGTAGTAATTTTAGTATGTATTTTAAAATATATGAAAGGAAAAATTGGACTTAAACCAGAACAATACTCGCCTGAGGAAATAAATAACGTAAAATTAAAATAATATAATGATATTAATTCACATAATATTGACAAATTATAATAAAATTGATATAATATTCTTATACTTTCTTATAAATCTTAAGTTATTATTTAAGATAAAAAGAATTACTAAAGACTAGGTCAAATAATCATTAAAAATCTAAAAAAGGAGTGCATAAATTATGAACAATGATGTATTAATGACCCTGTCATCCAAATTTGAAAGATTATACAACAGAATGCTTGTATTAGAAACAAATGGCAAGAGAGCTAATAACAATTTAAGAAACGATATAAATACTTTAAAATGTGAACTAGAAAAAACTAATATTATTTTAGAAAAAATATACAATAAATTAAGATAAGTACAGAAGGTAGTATAGGAATTCCTATACTACCTTTTACAAAATATATTAGAAGAATATATTAGGAAAAACTGGTAAGTTGCGCTATTCGATTAAATATGATAAAATATAACATATTTCGACATGACTGGGGAGGTGAAAATATGGTAAGTAAATTGATAAAAAATAAACTATTTATTTTTACGATATTTTTAATAATGTTATTTATATCTTTTATAGTAATAGTATTTATTAGTACTGATGAGCAAAAGGTAACATCAAGCATATATGATATTAATATAAATAATGTTGAGAAAAATTTGGTTACTAAAAATACTGTAGATATAAAACTAGATAATGAAGAAATAGAAGAAAAAAATATATATGAAAGCTCAAATAAAAATGAATTAGAAAATGTTAATATTAATAAAGTTACAGTTGTTAATACACCAATTATTAATGTAAAAGATAATATAAAAAATCATGAAACTGTGGAAACAAAACAAGAGGAAAAAGATGTTATTAAATTTAACAAAAATGAGACAGCTATTAATAAAATGAAATCAATAATTTTAATGATACTATTTAGATTAGGTCATTTTGGTGATGTTAATTTAGAAGTAGATAAAGAAATATTTGATGAAAGCAAAGAATATCTTTCTATAGACGATATTAATGAATCAATGTTTACCAATATAACAGGTGGTAAAATAAAAATTTATGCAGTTGATGAATACGTAAATGATAAATTTGTAAGAACAAGATGTTATGTCGAAATTAAATAATTAAAAGACTGAAATTTTATAATAATTTCAGTCTTTTAATTTGTATTATTGTACATATCAAGTATTATCTCTAAAAATATTTTAGGTGAAGGTGGAAATCCAAAATATTTATTGATTATTCTATAATCAGTCATAGTTTTCATATTATTAATACTTTTTTCAATATTCCATCCAATATTTTTAGATGACGAAAGATTATATTTATATGCAATTTTATCATATATTTTATTTAAAGTGGGAATATGAGTACATTTTTCATCTATACACAAATTTAGTAAATCAATAATATATTTATAACCAATATTTGATTTATTAAATTCGAAAATATTTAAAATTTTTTCTAAGTTTTTAGTCCTTATATCTTCTTTATTATACAGATTATTTAAAATATTAATTACACCATATACATTGTTTGTCAAATAGAAATTACTATTAATATGAATATGCTGTTCATCAGAAATCATTATTATAGTATTTCTACATTCTTTAGTATTTTCTAATAAAGTATATATATCTTTGGCATCAATGTTATTTTCATTTATAATTAAAATATCAAATAAACTATAATCTTTTATTTCAGTAGTATCATCAAAACTTAAACATATTTTTGAAATATATACTTTTTTATAAAATAAATCTCCTAAAGTATTGATTAAAAATTTAATATTATCTATATCATTATCAACTAATAATAAGTTTAACATATATATCACCTATATATTATACAATCGAAAAACAAAAAAGTATAAAATTCGACAAAATTTTTGGAAAAAATTTCCATATTTTCTTTTGTATATATTTGTGTATTGTAATATTAGTATATAAGTGATATAAAATTATTAATTAGTAAGATATGTATATAAATGTGTATTATCATTTAAGAAAGGAGGCTCATAATTATGAGGTTAGTTCGTGGACCGACGTTTTGATAAAAAATGAAACAAGAAGTACTAAGTAAAACTACTAAAAAGAAAGGAAGGTAAATAAAATGAAACGGAGAACTAGAAGAAAGGTCTTTACAAGTTTATTAGCTGTAATGATACTTTTTGTATGTGCATTTTCAACAGTTGCAATGGCAGAAGAACCTGATATGCAAAATGCACATGTATATAAATATGAAGTTGAAGTAGGGCCTAATGGAGAAGGAACTCTTAAACCTATGGCTGTTATAAATCCTTCGACACCATATATGCTTGCTGTAGATTTATGGGGAGGATATACTTCTGAACTAATACCTTTCCAGGGCGGTAATGCTGTATCTGTATCGGCTAGTGCTATTGGAGCAAGCGGTGAAACTATATTAGGTGCGTTTGTTACAACATTGCTATTAGAAGATGGAACTATAGATTCACCTTTGGATTTAAAGTCGCCAGTAGATGGTAATATATATACTACAACTGCACGAATAAAAGATGGAGGAGAATATAGAATAAAGTGTGGTATAAATAGTCCATATCAAGATACATGGGTAAAATATTATGTGGTAGTTGTAATTTATACAGAATAATATATAAAAGACTAAAAATACAAAAAAATGTATTTTTAGTCTTGTTTATTTAAAAGTATATCTTTTTCAAAGGTATTTGTTTTTATAT
>CANPWO010000045.1 GCA_947584535.1 uncultured Clostridia bacterium | reverse complement strand
TCTTTTAAAGAGGAAGGAATAGATGAAAAAGTATATATGAGTAAACTAGATGAGCTTGCAGATAAAGCATTTAGTGACCAATGTACAACAGCTAATCCTAAATTACCACTTGTAGAGGAACTTAAAGAGATACTAAAAGAATCATATTATGGGAAATAAATAAATGGTCCATTTTAATGGGCCATTTATTATAGTTTAAATGTTATACTAAACTATTTACACTAAGTTTTTTAAAGAGTTTATTAAGTTCTTTTAAAGTAGTAATATTAATGTTAGGAATACTTTGAAGTATAGCTTTACCATCTATTGCTACATTTATACTTGTATCATTATCTACAAGAATAAAAGAAATTCGATGTGCTTCTCTTATAAGGAAATCTATTACACTATTATAACAGGTAAAATTAAATATAAATGGTTCGTTTAGATTTAACTTTACATCAAGCTTTAGTAAATTCCGTATAAAATCTTTCTCTGAAATTACTAATGAATAGCTGTCAAAATCACAAATTGTTATTGTTTTCATAAATCTTCCCTCCTTTTAAGTATTACATATATATTTTTAATTTATCCATATCAGTTCGTTTAGTATCGTCAGAATATTCAAGATATTCATAATATATGTCACGAATATTTATTCCTAAAATATCTGAAAAAACTTTTGCATTAAAACCTAATTTTATCGCTTTGTAAGTAAATGTATCTCTAAGTGTTGAAAAAGTGATACTTTCATTTATACCTAATTTTGAGGATATTCTTTTTAGATAATCTTGCACTGCTCTTGGATCAGGAATAGCAGGTGTATTTGAAAATATATATGTATCTTCTTTTGCTTTTAGCTTAAGCTGTATAAATATTGATACTAAAAAGTCAGGTAATGGTATACTTCTTATGCTTTCATATTTTATCTCTGCAATTTTACTTTTATAGTTAGAATCATCATTACTTATAGGAACTCTTTTAGCAAAAGCTCGTAAGTATAATGTACCATTTACTATATTAATATCACTATATTTTATAGAGCAGACTTCCCCAGTCTTTAGTCCAGTAAAAAGACTTAAAAGAATAATATAATTTTTATCAGTTATATTTGCAAACAGGTACTCTTTAAGTGTATTTTCAGCTTCATCAGACATTATATTTAAATCTTTTCTAATTATTTCTTTTTGAAGAATCGATATATTATACATTTCTATAATTTCTTCATCAATACAATAATTTAAAAATAATTTAAAAATACTCATAATGTTATTAAATGTTGAAGAAGCAATTTTTTTAGCTTTAAGTTTGCATATTAATTCATTTAGCTTTTTATCATCTTCAAATTCATATATATACATTTTTTTAGTAAAAGGTATAATATGGTTGTTTATAATACTTGTGTAACTATTGTAACTTGCACTGTCTATAGTTTCTTTAATACTATCAAGCCATTTCTTTGCAACATTGCACACAAGTAAAGATTCCTTTTTTTTAAGTTGTATTTTACTTTCAACTTCTTCTTCAGTTTTTCCATATATAGAAACTATTTTGCCTTTTTTGCTATCAAAGCATCTACCTTCATACCGACCATCTTTTCTTTTATAAATATTTTTTCCAACTCTCATTTATTATTCCTCCTTAAACTTCATATTTATGAATAGTTATTTAAAAATAATTTTACATAATTATATCATACTTCTGCATAAAAATCAATCATATTTTTTTAAGTACAAGAATGACATGCAATAATAACCAATTTCTACATAGATATATTATAAATAAAGATTGGAGGTAATTTTTATGCTTAGTTTTTTAAGCAATATATTATCATATATATTTTGCTTGTTTGGCTATATTTCAAGTAATAATTTGTTTCCAGAACCACTTAGTAAAAGTGAGGAAGAATATTATCTAAGAAAATATTTTCAAGGAGATAAAGAGGCAAAAAATATACTAATCGAACATAATTTAAGACTTGTTGCACATATAGCTAAAAGATATGCGACAAATGAACAAGATTTAGAAGAATTAATTTCTATTGGTACTATAGGGTTAATAAAAGCAATTAATAGTTTTAGTGCAGATAAGGGATATAAAATTAGTACATATGCTAGTAAATGTGTTGAAAATGAAATATTAATGAGTATAAGAAGTAGCAAAAAACAAAAAGCTGAAGTATCAATGAACACAATTATAGGTACAGATAAAGATGGGAATGATATGGAATTACTTGAAACACTTGATTCAGATGAAAAAGATACAATAGATACTATATATAATAAGATAATTTCAGAAGAAGTAAGAAAATATATTGATACGAAATTACCTGAAAGAGAAAGATACATAATGAAATTAAGATATGGCATTGGTGGAGAAAAGGTGAAAACTCAACAAGAAATAGCAAATGAACTTGGTATATCACGTTCCTATGTATCAAGAATTGAAACTAAGGTGCAAAATAAACTAAAAAAGTATATTAAGTGGGAGTAAAAAATGTTAAATTTCTAAAATAGTCTAATTGTAATTTTAAAAAAATTGATATTAGTATTATGTTGTGATATACTTTATTTGAAATAGAATTTGTGCTTATACAAGAATTAGAAAAAAATTATTAATAAACGGGAGATGTAATAAGTTATGAAAAAAGCTAAATACTTATATGTGTTCATTACTTATGATGATGATGATTTGAAAAAAGAATATACATACAGAAGTGAAATTGAAGGAATAAAAAAAGGTGATAAAGTTTTAATAGATAGGAATGGAAATGAAACGATAGGTACAGTAAGTAGGGTAAATTTATACTCAGAGCAATCAGTTCCTTATCCTATAAATAAAACAAAAGAAATAATCAAAGTTATTGAAAATAATGGATGTTTTGATGATGAATCAAGTATTATAAAAGACTATAATAACTTATTATTGAATAATATGTTTGGATTAATTTCAATAAAAAGATTAATGAAGCTTAATAAATTAACAAATGAAATAGATAACAATAAATTATTTTACTACCCTAAGTTTAATACATTCTATTATAAGACTAATGAAGGAAAATATAATTTGGCAGAATATAATACTAAATTAATTAGTGATGAAATGTTTAGAATAATTGAAAAAGAATCAATAGAAGTACAAAGATATAATATTGCAGATGATGAAACTTCATATATTAAAGCAGTTGAATATTGCCAAAAAAATGGATTATCATATCATGATGATACAAACTTTTTTGATTTTACAGATGTTAAAAAAGAATTAAATAAAAATAAGACTAAAACTAAAGAGCCGAAACCTTTTGATAGTATTGAAGAAATAAAAAATTACTTAAAAAAAGAATATAAACCAGCTTATTGGAAAACACCAAAACCTAGTTATTATATAAATAATGGAGTAATAATACATTATATGGGTTGGCTACAATATGATATGAGAGTTTTTGAAATTTTTAATTTTTTGATTGATAATAAGTATATAGATGAAAAGTATTATGATGAAGAAAAATATCCAATGTTTTTTGATGAAGATTGGCATGAATATGATTATGAAAATTTAGATATTGGTAGAGTATCTTACATGTTATTAAGGATATTAAATATAGAAAGGATTTCTGAAGGTACAATTAATGAAATGGTTAATTCTGGAATAATGTTAAAACTTATCGAAAGGGCACAATATTTAAAAGAAGATGATAAAGATGATTAAAATTCCAACCCCTAGTAAAGAAATAATTGAGGAATATCTAGAAAAATGGAAGCATTTAGAAGAACATTATATTTGGCAGGAGAGTAGTTTAGATAAATTATTTCATAATGTGTATAAAAATAATACAGACTTAAATGAAATATTAATAAAATGTAGTACTCTAAATGATTTTTATAGTACTAATATATTTTCTGTTTACTCTGTTGCAAAGAAAATATATGAATTGAATATTGATGAAAGACTAAAAAAAGGGGATGTGACTTTAGTTTCTGATATTGCAAATATAGAAATTTCTGGAAAGAAGAAAAACTTTTATTCTTTTGCTACTAAATATTGTAGCTACCATAATTCTAATGATTATCCTATATATGATTATTTTGTAGATAGTATGCTTTGGTATTTTCAAAAAAAAGATAAATTTTCTGACTTTAAAAGGGTTCAATTAAAAGATTATAAAATTTTTAAAAAAGTAATAGTTGATTTTAAAGAGTATTATAATATAAAAAAGTATAGTTTTAGAGATATTGATAAATATTTATGGATTGCAGGAAAAGAATATTTGAAATAAATGTAGCATTGAATTTCTTGTTATTTTATGATATATTATACTTACTTAAAATGTAAATTAGAAAATATATTTATTTTTTTAAAAGGAGGAATTAAAAATGTTTAATAATAGTTTTAGTTCGAAAGGAAAAGTAGGTGTTGGTTTTAGTTTAGAATATACGCCTATGCCAGAGCATAAAAAGTGTCCTGATTTTAGCTGTGAAGATTTTAAAAATAATCCTGCTGTAAGCTCAATTTATGGGAAAAATGAAAATAAACACATAAAAGAAAAAAATAATCGTAATTATAACTAAAACATGTAAGAGAGAATTTTGTTGATTCTCTCTTATTTGAATTTTTAATAAACATTAATTTTTATAACAAGCAAAATTATATTGTAAATTTTTGACATATTAAGTATATTTTAGATAAAGCTATTTACAACTAATTTAAAAAATGTTAAAATGTAAGTAGATAGAGAAGATATATTATATGAAAATCTACAAGCACATTGAATGGGAGTCAGGAATTATAACTTGTGTTGAATGCTCTAGTTTTGAGAATCCTAATAGTTATAACAAGATACCCACCTTTAACAAAAGGGTTTTATCATTTTAATATCTCTCTATCTCTTTTTATATTAAAAAAACTGCAACTTTGGTTGCAGTAATTTTTCATCTTTCATCATCATTAAATGTTCCAAGTGAAACGATAAAGTTGTTCCTATATATATGTATGGCCTCGATATCAAGCTTGTCAGTTAGTAATAAAAGGATGACTAATATTTTATTTATATCTAAATCACCTAAATTACAGTTATTTAAAAAGTTATTTGGTATGTTGTTAAAAAAATTATTCAAAATATCACACCCTTTATATTAAAATATATTTTTTAAGTTGTATTTTTATGATTATTATAGTATAATAAAGTATATGTTGGAGGTAGGTTAATGAAAAAGAGCAAAGCAATGTCAATAATCATAATAGTTGTAGTATCAATACTACTTGTTTTGTTACTAGCAAAACTATTGCTAGATGGAAATAATGATATAAATCAAGGTAGTTTTAGAGTAAACGATTTAGTAATAGAATCTTCTCTTGATGTTGAAGAATTAACATCACAGGATGAAAATGTAAGTGGTTTTGATAGTATTTCATTAAATTTATCGCAGAGAAATAATATTTCAATGTTAGTTGCAAATAAGGCAAATATAAAGGATATATATATTGATAATTTATCAATTTCAACACCAAATTCTAAAGGTGATGTGATACTTTATCAAAATGGTGCATCTGATGAAAAGATTGACATATCAAAAGAACAAATACAGATATATCAAGATGAACAAGAAGGGCAAATACTAATAAATTTAAATATTGATAATGTAGATTTCTTAAAAGATGTAAAACTTCCAAGTGATACTAAGTCAGTAACATATGATGGAACACTTATAAAAACATTAGGCTTAAATTTAGATGATTTAAAAATAAAAATGTGTTATAACATAAATATTGTGGATGAACTTGGAAAATTAAATGTATGTAAAGTAGACTTAACTTTACCAGATGAAGATTTAAAAGAAAATGGAATAAGTATTAAAAGAAAAAAATTAGCTGACTATAAATTTTCAGTTGAAGATAATTTTGTAAAAAAGTGGCTTAATAAATTACCATTTAAATTTTAAAATTAAAAACAAGTATATAAAGTAGAAAAGCTTTATATACTTGTTTTATGTATGTAACTAGAATTTATTTCATATTTTTAGTAATTAAAAAGTTATATTTAATTGCATGTTTAATTTCATCAGTTAGTATTTCCATAATTTTTGCATATTTTTCTTTATCAGGCATTGCAGCCATAATTTTTCTGTACTTTTCGACAGCTTTTAATTCATCAAATAAAGCTTTTTCAAGATTTTCCATATACATTGTGCTAGAATTATTTGTTCTTGACATTGTGCTTTGTGGAGAATTCATTTTTGTTAACTGTTCATATAATTCCTTTAACATTTTGTTATGCTTCTTTTCATCACTTATTATACTTTCAATTACCATTTTGTCTTTTTTAGTAGGTGCTTGTGAAAGTAAAACAGAGTAAAATACGGCATCATCTTGCTCAGAAGTAATTGCTTTTTTTATTTCATTTATTGCTTCATCTAATGGTGATAATCTATATGTATCATCAATTTCCATATTAGCTGTATTATCACTTCTACTTGACATACTTACAGCATATGGGTATTTATAATTTAAACTTAAATCGTGTGTGTTAGTAAAGTCCATGACTACCTCCTTTCATACTAATAGTGTATGTACGAGCTATTTATTTTGTTATTTACATTATTAATATGTAAGGCAAATAAACTAAATAAATTTGTAAAATTTTTAGTTTATTTTATAGTTTATTTTGTATCTATATATTTTTTATATGAGTATATATTTCTGATATTACATCTTTAGCGTAATCTATTGTAACTTTATATTTATCATTAAGAACATATTTATATTGCATATTATTAAATTCATTTATAAGATCATCATTAAAATTTAATTTAAAATAACTAAAATTTTTTATTTTTGTATTAGCATCAATACCGCCAATTCTAATTTTTTCTTCTTGCCTTTTAAATGAAATTAACTTTTCCATTTCATTTTTATCTTTTAATAATTTCTTAATAGTATTGTTTTGGTATAATATTGATATGTCATATAAATGTTTAGAAACATCTTTATACATATTCCTTATATAATAAAATTCTATTGCAAAAATTTTATCAATAAACATTCTTTCTAATTTAATAATATTTATATTAAACTTTGTTATATCAAATTGTTTATCTAATATATCTTTTTCGTTTTCATTGGATAATTTGTATATAAGTGGTTCTATTATATATTCCTTATATGGTTCACTAATAGTAAAAGAAGTTGCTTCTATTTGAATAATGCCAGCTCTGTGTAAAGGAATTTTACTTGTATCATAAATAGAATTATATTTGTATATTCCTGTAACACTTCCCTTATTATTAATACATTCATTCTTTGATAATTCTAATCCGGAAATTTTATATCCTAAAGCAGATTCTTTTAATCTATTTTTGTTTTTAGTATTTGACTCTTCTTGAAGGATTTTTACAGTTAAGTCTATATCTTCAGAAAAACGATTTATTGTATCTAATATTTTATAAATTGCTGTTCCACCTTTAAAATATGCGTGTAATTCATCTTGCTTTTTTGATAATTCTTTTAAAATACTGCAAACATAATAGTCTTTTTCTATAATATCAGAGTCAATTCCAGTTCTTGCATTTAAGTTATCTATAAATTCTCTAAATAATTCTTTGTTTAAATGTAAATTCATTTTTAACCTCCCTTATATTATCTTGCTAGAATAAGTATTTTATTAATAACTTTTCTACTTTTTGTATCCATAGCATATTTTATTATTTTTTCAAAGTTTAAATTATTATCAGTAATAAAATTATAAATAATTTCATCTTGATTAGAGACTTCTATATCGATATTATCTTTATTTTCAATTAAATCAAATAATTGTAAATATTTATAATTTTCATTATTAATTGTAATTTTTGGCTTTCTTAAAATAACGTTTAGATTTTTATTTTCGTACTTATTAAAGTTTTTACATTCATTTGTAGCTATATCAATTACATTTGGAACTTGTGTTGTTAAATGGGCATCGTTAAATAGTTTAGCACCAGTTATATATCCTTTAATATTACCGCTTTTATTCATTAAATATTTATATTGAATAATTTGCCTATTGCCTAATAACATTTTTCCAAATATATTTTCTTTTGGAATATAATAAATACCTTTATAAGCAGTTTGTAAAATACCTTCTTTATTCATTCTATTTAAAATGGCTTTTACATTATTAAATACTTTTTTCTTATCATTTTCATTATAAAATTTAATAATATAATCTTTTACTTCTTCAATAAAAATTGGTATTCCTTGTCCTACAGTATTTATATACTCTAAAACCATATTATAGCAATTCATTTTTCTCATCTCCTTATTACTATATTATGAACTTTATTAGATAATATTCATAATATAGTAATATTTTAACATATTTTTTAATAAAAGTCAATTTTATGTACAGTAAATTTAAATAATAAACTGTTAAATATTTTATATTTTAAACATCTCTTTTTAGCTATATTGTTATTTATTATTTGTTATTATCTTTCTTCTTATTATTTATTTTAAAATAATCTATTATCTAACTTTTAAGTTTTTTTATAATTTAAAGTTTATTTTCTTATTTTTTTATTCTTAAAGTTTAATAATTTATTTTTAATAATAACTAAATTTTATATGAATTACTTGATCTTTTTCCTAGACAAATTTTAAAAAAAATAGTATAATTAAAATACTAATAATAATTTTTAAAAGAGGTGGAATATTTAGAAAATGGAAAAAAGAGTAAAAGATGTATTTTTAAATTGTAGCAGTCAATATAATAATTTTTGCAATGCAGAAGTAGAAGAAATAAAATTCTCTAAAAAATTAAATGCAGTAATTTTAAATGCAAAAAGTGATTTAAATATTGCACTATCTGATATTGAAGAGTTTGAAAATCAAGCTAAAAATGCATATAAATTAAGTAGTTTTAAAGTTAATTATAGATATATTGGTAATCCCTGTGATATAGATGAAAAAGATATTAAGGAATCAATAAGAGATATAAATAAAAAATATAGTTATACTCAAGATGTATTTGAAAATTGTAAAATACAAGTAGATAATATAGACAATGAAGTAAATATAACTTTAATGAAACCTCTATCAAGTTTTATGAAGATAAAAAAAATAGATGAATATATAAAGAAACAAATTGAAACAAAAAATGGAAAAACAATAAATGTTACATTTAGTGATGATAAAAATGTAATTCAAGATGAATCAAATTATACGCCTGAGATGATTAAATATGAAGATTTAGTAAATATACCAACTAATAGTACTATGCCACCTCATAGCAATGATAATGTTAAGAATAACCAAAATGAAAAGAAAAAATTTATTAAACGCCCATTAACTGAAGCTGAGAAAGAATATAAAGAAAGAGCTAAGTTTGAGCAACCTAAAACTGTTATATATGGTGTAGATATATTAACTAAAGAAAGAGATAGAGTTGTAGATGTAAATGAAAATCAAGAAATGACATGTATTGATGGATATATATTTGAAAGAGAAGATAAGGAAACTAAGAACGGAAAAATAATAGTAACTATTGATGTATGTGATAATACTAGCACTATATCTTGTAAAATGTTCTTAAATAAAAAGCAGTTTGAAGGAATAAACTCGCGTATAAAAAAAGGTAGTTTTGTACAAGTACAAGGTAGACCTCAAATTGACGCTTATTCAAATGAGCTAGTTATAATGGTTAATAACATTATTGAAGGTGAAAAAAAGGAAGAAGAAACAGTTACTGATGATGCTGAAGTTAAAAGAGTAGAATTACATATGCATACTCAAATGAGTGCAATGGATGGGGTATCATCTGCAACAGATATAATAAAACAAGCAATAAAATGGGGGCATAGTGCAGTTGCTATAACAGATCATGGAGTTGTGCAATCCTTTCCAGAGGCAAACCATGTTATTGTAGATAATTATCAAGGACTAGCTAAGGAAAAAACAGGGAAAAGCAAAGTAACTACACAAGATATATTAGATAATGCACCTATAAAAGTAATATATGGAGTAGAAGGGTATCTTGTTGATGATATAGAAGTTGCACCTAAATTTCTAGATACCTATTGCGTATTTGATATCGAAACTACAGGCTTTGATGCAGAAAAACAAGATAAAATAACAGAAATAGCAATTTGTAAAGTAAGAAATGGAGAAATAATTGACGAATATACCACTTTTATAAATCCAGAAAGAAATATACCACAAAATGTACAAGAATTAACTCATATAACAGAAGATATGGTAAAAGATGCACCAACTATAGAACAAGCATTACCTGAAATACTTGACTTTATTGATGGAAGCATACTTGTAGCACATAATGCTGATTTTGATATAGGATTTTTAAACCATTTTATAACTAAAAACGGTTATAAAGAAAGATTTAATAACTATATAATAGATACTCTTATGATAGCAAGAGAACTTTATTATTACCTTCCAAATAAAAAACTTGGAACAATAGTAGAAGATTTAGGTATAGAACTTGAAGGAGCGCATAGAGCAATAAATGATACTAGAGCAACAGCTAAGATGTTTATAAGGATGGCAGAAGATTTAGCTAAAAAAGGACTTGATATAAATACTTATGCACATAGTGAAAAAAATATTTCAGATGTAATGAGTGAAAAAGCATATCATATTATAATACTTGCAAAGAACTATATAGGACTTAAAAATTTATACAAATTAGTTTCATACTCACATTTACATTATTTCAAGAAAAAACCTAAAATATTTAAATCAATGCTTAATAGATATAGAGAAGGCCTTGTTATTGGCAGCGCTTGTGAACAAGGAGAATTGTATCAAGCAATTATTAGAAATGAGACAGAAGATGTACAGGAAAAAATAGCAAGTTACTATGATTATTTAGAAATACAACCACTTGGGAATAATGCTTTCTATAAAAGAGGAGCTAAAATAAAAAATAAAGACTATAATAAATTAACAGACAGTAAAGAAAATGA
>CANPWO010000044.1 GCA_947584535.1 uncultured Clostridia bacterium | reverse complement strand
GCAAAAGCTACTAATATAAATATAGAAATAAAAAATGGTGGTATAAAGTATATTAAAATAACAGATAATGGAGTAGGATTTGCTTCAGATGATGTTGAGCTTGCATTTGAAAGACATGCTACAAGTAAAATAAGAAAAGAAGAAGATTTATCTGCGATAACATCAATGGGCTTTAGAGGTGAAGCACTTGCATCAATTGCCGCTATTTCTAAGGTTACACTTACAACTAAAAATATAAATGAAAATATTGGAACTAAAGTTCAAGTTGAAGCAGGAGATATTGTATCAAAAGAAGAAGTAGCTGCAAATACTGGTACAATAATTGAAATAAGGGATGTTTTCTATAATGTGCCAGCAAGATTTAAGTTCTTAAAAAAAGATTATACAGAAGCAGGCTATATTGAAGATGTAGTAATAAGAATCGCACTTTCTAATCCAAATGTAAGTTTTAAATATATAAATAATGGGAAAGTAATTATTAGTACAAGTGGAAATGGTGATTTAAAAGCTACAATATATGATATTTTTGGTAAAGAAATATACAATAATGTAATTGAACTAAATTATGAATATGAACAAATAAAAATATCTGGAATGATCGGACTACCACCTATCTCTCGTTCTACAAGAATGCACCAATTTACATATATAAATTCAAGATATATAAAAGATAAGACATTAAATAGTGCTATTGATAGAGCATGTGAACAGAAATATGCTATAAATAAATTCCCTTTTATAGTTTTAAATGTAAGCCTTAATCCATCACATATTGATGTAAATGTACATCCAGCTAAACTTGAAGTTAAATTTGATGATGAGGCAAAAGTATTTGATGCTGTATATTATGGTATAAAATCAGCACTTGAAAATCATAATAAGGAGACAAGCCCTTTTACTAATATTAAACATAGTCAAAATGTGGAAAATGTGGATAAAATAAATCAAATTTCAAAAGATTTACTTAATAATGGAGTAATAAAATCAAGTGATACTAATACTAAAAAATTTGATTTTGGAAGAATTACTACAAATACTGTAAGCAATTTACAAGAAACTCAAAAAGAAGAAGATAAATATATAGCTGAAAATACAATAGTTAAGGAAGATAATGAATTTAATATTAACAATATAAATAATGAAAGCTCAGTAAGTATAGCAAATGTAGAAAATAAAGAAGTAAATGAAGCTAATGTAAAACAGGAAGAAACAGTAGTTAATGTACAGATAGAAGATATAAATAATGAAGAAAAAGAACCAGTTATATATAAATATATTGGACAAGTTTTTGATACATATATTATTATTCAGATAAAGGACAGAATGTATATAATTGACCAACATGCTGCTCATGAACGACTTTTATTTGAACAAATAAAGAAAGAATATTATAGCAAAGATAAACAAACCCAATTACTTTTAATACCTACTTTAGTTGAACTTACAACTAAGGAAATGGATGTAGTAAATAATAATTTAGATATGTTTGAAAAAGCTGGCTTTATGATAGAACTTTTTGGTGATAATGCAATAAAAATATCAGGAGTACCAAATATTGGTTATGATATTGATTATAAATCTATGTTTAAAGATATTATAGATGAACTATTAGGTGCAAATAAGACACAAACTACAGAAAAAGAGTTTAGATTTTTAGCAACTCTTGCTTGTAAAGCGGCAGTAAAGGGAAAAATGAAACTTGATGAACAAGAACAAATAGCTTTAATAGAAGAAATGGTAAAACTTGATAATCCATTTACTTGCCCACATGGTAGACCTACAGCTTATGAGATATCTAAGTATGAAATTGAAAGAAGATTTTTAAGAAAATAAAAGGAAATAATCGTAATGGATAAAAAAGATTTAGTTATATGTATTGTTGGCCCAACTGCATCTGGTAAAACAGGACTATCAATTGAACTTGCTAAAAAGTTAAATGGAGAAATTATTTCTGCTGATTCAATGCAAATATATAAAGAATTAAGTATTGGAACTGCGAAAGTAACAAAGGAAGAAATGCAAAATATTCCTCATCATTTAATTGATGTATGTAGTATAGAGGATAGTTTTAGTGTTGCAGATTTTAAGAATATGTGCTATGATAAAATCGATGACATTATTAAAAGAGGCAATACCCCAATAATTGTTGGAGGTACAGGTCTTTATGTAAGTGCAGTTGTAAACAATATGTCTTTTGATGAAGAGGAAATTGATTTAGAGTATAGAAATTATTTATATAATTTAGCAGAAACTAATTCAAATGAATATTTACATGATATGCTAAAAAAAATCGACGAGAAATCAGCAAAAGAAATTCACCCTAATAATTTAAAAAGAGTTATTAGGGCTCTTGAAATAGCTAAAAATAGCGGAAAATTAAAATCTGAACATATGCAAGAAGAAAAAGAAAGAATAAAGAAAGAAAATATACCATATAACTTTCTTGTGTTTTATATTGATTTTGCTAGAAATATATTATATGAAAGAATAAATGAAAGAGTAGATATAATGCTAAATCAAGGCTTGCTTAAAGAGGCTAAAATGATATATGACAAAAATTTAAAAAAAGATTCTACTTGTATGCAAGCAATTGGCTATAAAGAGTTTTTTCCATATTTTGAAAATAAAGTTACTATTGAAGAAGCAGTAGAAAAACTTAAACAAGAAACTAGAAAATATGCTAAAAGGCAAGAAACTTGGTTTAAAAATAAATTAGATATTATAAAAATAGATGGACAAATAGATAGAAAAGAACAAGTAAATGTTATTTTAGATTATATAAAAAATTTATAGGAGAAATATATGAAGGATAAGAAAAAAAAGAGTGCTTTTAAGGAAAATATTAAAACAATCGTTATATTAGTAATTGTTACGGTGCTTGTAATAGGAGCTTTAATATATAATAATTATTTTAATTATAACGAAACTTACACTGTAGTTAAAGGTAGTGTAGAAAAAGCTTCTGATACATATGTCTATGTTTTAAAAAATGAAAAAGTTATTGAAACAGATACAAACACTGTTGCTATACCTGTAATTGAGCAAGATAAAAGAACTAGTAAAGGTGATGTAATCGCAATATACAAAAATAGTAACTATGATAATTATCAAAAAGAAATAGAAGAACTTGATAAAGAAATACAAACATTAGTTAAAGATTTACCATCAGTTTATTCTAATGATGTTAATACAATAGATAATCAAATATCACAAGTAGTAAAAGAGGCACAAAAAGAAACTTCATATGTTAAAATGCAAGAGTATAAAAATAGAATTAATGAATTATTAAGTAAAAAAGTAAATATAATAGGGCAGTTAAGTCCAGCTGGTTCTAAAATAAGGGAGTTAATAGAAAAACGAGAAAAATTAGAAAAAGATAGTAAAAATTCAAATAATAATATAAAAGCAAAAATGTCTGGAATTGTTACATATAAACTAGACGGCTTAGAAAATGAAATAGATTTTGATAGTGTGTTAAATTATAATGAAAGTAAATTTGACGAGATTATAAGTAAATATAGTGATAATAATACAAATAATTTTGGAATAAAGATTGTTGATAATTTTAAATGCTATTATTTAGTAAAAGAAAACGAAGATGAGAATAGTCAGTATATGGTTGAGGGAAGAAACTATAGGATAAAATTAATTGATAAAAATAGTGAAGCAACAAATACTGCAAAACTTGAAAAAAGTATAAAATCAAATGGAGTAATATATAATCTATTTAGTATAGATGAAAATATTGAAGAAATTGTTGATGTTAGAGAAATTGGAGCAGAAATAATTTGGTCAAGTAATGAAGGTATGGCTGTACCTCTTGAGGCTATAACAACTAAAAATAATATAGACTATGTTACTATTGTAACTGGAGGAGAATTTATAGATGTACCTGTAAGAAGATTAATCTCAAATGATACTATAAGTATAGTAGAGAATTATGAAGCTGAAGATTTGCAACAACTGGGTATTGAATCAAAAGAAAAATTAGAATTGTATGACCAATTATTAATTGAAGCAAAAGATAAAAAGTAAAAACATAAAAAGTAAAAAGATAAAAATAATAATAAAAATAATAATAAAAATAAAAAATAAAAAACAAAAAATAAAATTAAATTATTAAAGGTAGTGTAATATGTTGATATTACGCTACTTTTTTACGTTTTGTAATAAAAATGTAAAAAAGTTTTAGAAAATTTATGTCTCTTTATTGCAACTATCTTTGTTTTGTGTTACAATAACCTTAGTGATATATTTAGAAAGTGAAACTTATATAGAGAAAATACACTAATTAGTGGATTTTTAAGCATTTTCATTTTTCTAAATTATATTTTGATGTATATGGAGGTTAAATATATAAATGAAAACAGGTATAAACAAAGTTGCAATTAAAGATAAAAAAGAAGGAATATCATTGCTAGTACTAATAATAACAATAATAGTAATGATAATACTAGCAGGAGCAGTAATCTTGTCAATAACAAATAATAATCCAATATCAAAAGCAAATGAAACTAAGGTAAAAACAGATTTAACAGCATTAAAAGATGAGTATAATAATTTTTACTCAAGTGCCTTGTTTGATAATGTATCAAATACAAAAGGATACTATACAGACAATATGAATATAACAAAAGAGGGAAATATAATATATAAAGGAAAAGTAGTAAACGAGAATGAAAATAACAGCCTCGCTTCTATCATGCCAAGTATAGTAGGAACAGAATATGAAGGGAAAGTATTTGTAGCAGATGGGAAGATATATATAGATAACAGAGACAAGTTTTTAAGTGAAGAGCAACAAGAATGGGCAAAAGAAGTAGGAATAAATGTATTAAATGAAGGAGAAGTACTAGTATTAAGTACAGAGGAAGTAAGCTTAAAGATAAGTCAAAAAGAAAGAATATATGCAACAGTAATGCCAGATACAGATAGTCAAGTAGAGTTTGACATAGATGCAAAAACATTAGTAAGACAACTACAAGAAGAAACAAATACAGTAGATATACAAGGAATAAGTGATGGAATAGCAATACTAACAGCAAAAGTAACAGGAACAGAAATAGAAAAGAAAGTAACAATAAAAGTAAATGTAGGAGACTATATAAAAGTATCCAATATAACAATAGATCCAAGTAGTGTAGTACTTGGCTTAGATGAACATGCCCAGTTAAAAGCAATAATAACACCAGAAACAGCAGATAACCAAGAAATAGAATGGAAAACAGAAGATGATAATATTGCATCAGTAAGTGAGATAGGAAATATAACAGGAGAAAATGTAGGAAGCACAACAATAACAGCAATAGGAGAATATGGACATATAACAGGAGAATGTAGTGTAAATGTAATAGATAGAACAATAATTACATTAGATAAGAAAAGCATAACAAGAAGAAAAGGGGAAACAGAGCAAATAACTGCAACAGTGCAATATAACACGAGACAACAAAATGTAACATGGAAAAGTGATAATCCAAGCATAGCAGATGTAGATGAAAATGGACTTGTAACATTTAAAGAAGTAGGACATACAACAATAACAGCAACATGTCAAACAAAGAGTGTAACATGTAATATACAAGTACTAGAACCACTAGAACTAAAAGCAAGTTCAGTTGAAGCAAGAGGAACAAAAGCAAAAATAAAAATAGATGCAGATACAACATATTCTAAAATAACAAAGATAGAAGTAAAATACAAAGAAGAAAGTGCAACAAATTGGACAATAAAAGAAATACAAGTAAATGATACAAAATATAACAATAATGCATATGAAATAGACGGATTAATAGCAGAAAAGAAATATAATGTGCAAGTAACAGCATATCTAGAAGAGGGAAATAGCAAGACAGTTGACTTTACATTAACACCAGAAAAAATACCAGTACAAAGTGTAAATATAAGTAAAACAAGTACACAAATACCACTAGGAAATACAGAGCAACTAACAGCAACGGTATCACCAGATGATGCAACATATAAAGGAGTAGATTGGAAAAGTGATGATGATACAAAAGCAACAGTAGATGCAAATGGACTAGTAACAGCAAAGGGACTTGGAAAAACAATAATAACAGTAACATCAAAAGATAATCAAGAAGCAACAGCTGATTGTCAGGTAGAAGTAATAGAGCCAATATCACTTAAAGCAAATATTGAGCCAAGTGGAATAACAGATGAGATAATACCTGTAAAAATAGAAACATCAACATTACATGGAACAATAGGTAAGATAGAAATACTGTATAAGAAAAAAGATCTACAAAACAAATATACAACAGAAGAAGTAGGAATAACAAAGGGAGAAACAGAATATAACGGAACATATCAAATAAAAGGATTAATACCAAATACAGAATATGAAATACAAGTAAAGGTAACATTAGAAAGTAGTGTAATACCAGGACATAGTAAAGAAATAACAAGTTTAAAAGGAACTACACTAAAAAGAGATGTAACAGGATTAACATTAAGCCCTAAAACATTAGATATACCACTAGGAGAGGATACACATACATTACAAGCAACAATAACACCAGATGATGCAACAAATAAAGGAGTAGACTGGGATAGTACAAATAAAGATGTAGCAACAGTAGAAGGTGGAAAAATAACAACAAAAGGAATAGGAAGTACAACAATAACAGCAACATCACAAGATAATGAAAGCATAAGTGATACATGTACAGTAGAAGTAACAGACCCAATAACAAAATTAGAAGTAAGTCCAGGTACAACGACACCAGATACAATACCAGTAAATATAAATACAGAAACAAAGCATGGAAATATATCAAATATATGTGTAAAGTATAAGGTAAAAGGTAATTCAAACAGTTGGCAAGAGCGAAATGTAACACTAAATTCAGCTAGCTATAATGATACAATAACGTTAAATGGTTTATCTGCAGATACGGAATATGAAATAGAAGTAACAGTAACAATATTAAGTCCAGGGGATGCAGCAGATGGTAGAACAAAAACAAGTGATACAATAAATATAAAAACGCCAAAGGTACTAGTAAATAGTGTAACATTAAACAAAAAAGAGTTACAAATACCACTTGGAAATACAGAACAACTAACAGCAACAGTACAACCAACTAATGCAACACATAAAGAATTAACATGGCAAAGTAGTGATACATCAGTAGCAAATGTAGACCAAAGTGGGAATATAACAACAGATGTAGTAAATGGAAAAATAGGAAATACAACAATAACAGTATTATCGCAAGATGATCCAAATAAAACAGCAACATGTACAGTAACAACAGTAGAGCCAATTTCACTTACTGCAAGTACAGGAAATACAACAATTGATACAATACCAGTAATTATAGATGCATCAACACAGTATGGCTCAATAACAAGTATACAAGTAAAATATAAACAGAAAGATACAACAGGAGAATATACAACACAAACAGTACCAAGTGTATCAGGAAGTGAATATAAAAATACATATAATATAACAAATCTAACACCAGATACAGTATATGATATACAAGTAATAGTAACAATAACTGGTGGTAGAACAATGACAAAAAATAATTTGTCAGGTACTACAAAGAAAATTGAAGTTAGTGAAATAAAATTAGATAAAACAAATCAAACTGTATTTTTTGGAGATGTAACAACAATACAATTAACAGCAACAGTGTTACCAGCAAATGCAACACATAAAGAAGTAGATTGGTCAATAGATGGAGGAGAAAATACAGTAGCAACAGTAGATCAAACTGGAAAAGTAACAATAAAAGGAGTAGGAACGGCTAAAATAGTAGTTACATCACGTGATAATCTAACAGTAAAAGCAGAATTTAATCTAATAGTTCAAGAGGCGGTAGCTAAAATAGGAAGTACAAAATATGCTACGTTGCAAGATGCATTTAATGATGTAACAGGAAGTTCAGGCTCATATATAAATGTAGAAGTATTAAAAAATATAGAAGGTCAAACAGCAACACTGGAAAATAATAAATATGCAAAATTAAGTTTAGGAGCACACACAATATCAAACACATCAACTACAGCGACAATAACAAATAAAGGAAATATGCAAATAGAAGGAAGTGGAGGTATATCAAATACAAGTGGAAATGCTATAGATAATATGAGTACATTAATAATAAATACAACTGGAACAATAACATCTGATAAAGATTCAATAAATAATACTAAAGATTTGACTGTAAATAATGGAACAATAAAATCAACAGGAAATACAAAGAGTTGTCATGGAATATATAATAGTGCAACAGGAGCTAGTTTAAAAATAACAAACGGAAAAGTTGAAGGTTATGATGGAGTAAGAGCATATGGAACAGTAAGTATGACAGAAGGAGAAATACATTCAAACAATGAAGATGCAATAGATTTTGCAAATGGAACAATAAATATAACAGGAGGAAAAGTAACAGGAAAAAACGGAATATATAGTTCAAATGGAGGAACATCATCAAGCAAAGTATTAACAATAGGGAAAAACGATGATGGAGCACCAAGTACAACATCTCCAAAAATAAATGTAGAAAATATAGGAGTATATAATGGAAGTAGTATATTTACAGCAAACTTTTATGATGGAGCAGTAACAGGGAATACACAATTTAATGATGAAAATGAAGTAAATATACCAAAAGGATATGGAATTGTATTAAACGAAAAAACGGAAACATTAAAAAAAGCAGCTGTAGTAAATGAGCCAAAGATATTAGAAGGAATGACACCAATAACATTTGATAAAGATGGAAAAGAAAAAGAAATAAAAGATACAAACTCAAATTGGTATTCATATGTAGATCAGGGAGAATATAAACATGATGGAAGAAAAAGTCATTGGGCAAATGCAAAAACAGTAGATGGAAGTCAATGGGTATGGATACCAAGATATGCATACAAAATAAATTATACAAATTCAAGTGATAAATCACAAGCAAGTCCAATAGATGTAATCTTCTTAGATGGAGAAACAAATCAGTATAAAGATAAAAATGGAAATTTACATGATTTACCACAAGACTACATAGTACATCCAGCATTTACAAACGAAAGTGAAAATGGATACAAAAATGGTGGATGGGACAAAGAGTTAACAGGAATATGGGTAGCAAAATATGAAGCAAGTAAAGGAGACACACAAGAAAGTCAATCACAACAAAGATATCCAAAATTTGTACCAGGACAAAGTTCATATGTAAGTATCAAAATAGGAGATATATTCACACTATGTAAAAATCTAAACCAAAGTGGTAATCCATACAGTTTTAATTCAACTGTAGATACACATTTAATGAAGAATAGTGAATGGGGAGCAGTAGCATACTTGGCACAAAGTAAATATGGAAGAAATGGAGTAGAGGTAACGCAAAACAAATATGATGGAAATAGTGCAAAAACAGGATATGGAGCAAGTTCATCATATCCATACAGTACAACAGAAGGTCAAAAAGCATCAACAACAGGTAATCTATATGGAATATATGATATGAGTGGAGGAGCATCTGAATATACAGCAGGATACCTAAAAAATGGTAATAGTAATTTAAAAACATATGGACAATCACTATTAGACGAAACAAATAATAGAAATAACGATAAAAGTAAAGGAACATCAACAAAATACGTATCTGTATATAACGTAGGATCAACTGATAATAATACTAACAATTATAATAATGACACAAACAAAGCAAGAGTAGGAGAAGCAATATGGGAGACATCTAAAAGTGGAACTGACTATACAAGTTGGTTTGGCGACTATTCATATTTCTCTCGCACGTCGAGTCCGTTCTTGTTACGTGGAGGCCATTACAATAGTAGTGTTTATAATGCGGGGCTGTTCCTCTTCTTCAGCGACAGTGGCCTTGCGTACAGTCACGTCGGGTTCCGCGCGGTGAGTCTCTCACTTTAAAATGTGGCACTGATACACTGTACACTTTTTTGTAGATAAAGTAGTTAAATAGATAAAGAATAATAACCGAGGTAAACTTAATATTTTGGTAGGGGAACGGCAATGCGTATGAAGGATGAAATCCTGCGTGCGCTTTGTCGTGGGTTTTAACCAAGGTATTAATTAATAATTATTTTAATTATTAACATAATACAGGGATTATGTTGCAATTTCTCTAACACGTCGAATCCGTTCTTGAAACGTGGAGGCAATTACAATAGTAGTGGTACTAATGCGGGGCAACTGTTTAAAATAAATATACCAAAGCAACGTAAATTCTTTCTAAGAAAGAGAAAAAGCAAAAAAGAAAAGCGAAAAAAGGAAAAAAGGCAAGCGGGATGAAATCCCGAGAAAGCGAAAATTCAGCCGTATAATATTATGTAAACCAAAATATTTAATTAAAAAGATTATATTTTGAATTAATTAAGTAAATTAATTAAGCTAATTAAAGCTTTTGAAATTACATAATATTTGAAAACATTTTAAATTTGAATGCTAATGAATATTACTCATATACACATATAGAAAAGTACTTATAGAAATTATCTATAGGTACTTTTCGTTATTAAAAATTATTTTTTTTAGTATATTTTTTGTTATTAAGTTTATTAGTATATATCTTTACTTTATCTGTTATGTCTGTTATATCAAATAATTTTTTTTGCTTACCCAAAATTAGAAGCATTTGATATAACTCGTAATTTGAAAAATATTCATTTTCAAGCATTTCATTTATTGCTTTTTGATAGTAAAAGTCTTTAGATGTTTCAATTATATTAGGTATATCAAGTATTTTGTTATATACCTCTATATTTTCTGGTAAAATAGTTGAGCATATTAAAGCTATTGGTTCTTCAAAACTACCAACAATATATTTAGAATATTCACATATAAAAGTACTTAGATTATCAGTATTTTCAAATATTTGGTTATATACATATATATGCAAATTAGCTGTACTTATCTTTAAACAGGTAAAATTATCATTGCTATATTTTTCACTATCTCTTGGAGTTAGATATGCAAGTATTCCTTTTTTTTCATTACTTGCATCAAGAAATTTATTGCTATACTCAGATAATTTCATACCATATTTAATTGCATCATTTACTTTTTCATTTTCAATGTAAACATATAGATATTTCAATTTTTCCACCTTCAGTGAATATATTATAGCACACTTTTATAAATAAGTTAAGAGAATTATACAAATTTAGTATATTTACACTACATATTTAATGATACAATCTTTAAAATTCTTATGTAATAAATTTAAGATATAAGATTTACACTTATCTTTTACATCATTTCTATAATGATATTTACCAATACCACGAGAAGTCATTAATTCTTTAGAGTAAAGGTTTATAGCTTTTGGAAAAGCTTCTTCATTTATTTTTCTATGTACATAACTATATGTCATAAATATAATTTCAAATGTAATTTTTTTCTGTGCTTTAGTTGATAATTTTTCTTTCATTTCTTGTATAAGAGCTTTGTAATCATTTTCAAAAGTATCTGTGATTATTACTGGAGCAATTAATATATATGGTTTATATCCATTTTCAACTAGTTTATTAATAGCATCTAGTCTTTCTTTTAGATTGCTTGTTCCAAATTCTACTTTTTTTATAATATTATCTGGGTTAAGACTCATTCTTGGGATAACTCTTTTTTTATCAGATATACTAAGTAAAGGCTCAATTAAGTTAAATTTAGTTGGGAATGTGAGTTTTCCTTTTTTAGTATTTTTTAAAAAATATTCTGTATTGTCTTTTAAAGTATTTGTAACTAAATTTTCAAGAAGTAAATCGCTATTACTACCAATTTCAAATACTAATTCTTTATCTGATTCATTTGAAAATTTAATAAGTCTATCTAGTATTTCTTTTGTATTAACAAAAACTCTTAAGTAAGAGCACTTATTGTAATTACATACCAAATAGCAATACATACACATAGCGTAGCAACCTGAAGAAGAAAAAGGTACTAAGTAATCAGATATTTTGTGATTTTCAACATATTTATGTGTTTTTCTTGTTCCTATGATAAGGTAATGTTTTAATTTACCAAAATCTTTATTTTCATATTTTCTTAACTCCTCTATATTATTATGTGATTTTATTTCTATTTTAGGTATATTATTATATTTATCTAGCAGATATTTACCTAGTTCATAGTTTACTATATCTTTTTCATAATATATTTTTTTAAAAGTTGGTTTTAACATTTTTTAATCACCTTTAATTATTATTAGTAATTTTTATACAATTAAAATAATAACAACTCAATTATTGAAAAATGTTTTGTTTTAATGTAATATATTTATGTATAAGAGGAATTGTTTATGAGAAGAATAAAATTTAAAAGTTTATTAATAAGTTTATGTTTATTATTTATATTATTTTTATTTAATAATATAAAAGCAAGTTCCATAAATAATATTACAATGGAAATACATATAGACAATAACGGTAATGCAAAAGTAACTGAAATATGGGACTGTAATGTAACAGAAGGAACAGAATCATATCACCCATATTATAATCTTGGAACGTCACAGATTATAGATTTATCTGTAAAAGATAAAGGAAAAAATTATACAAATATTGGTACATGGAATACATCAGGAAGTATGTCAAGTAAAGCATATAAATGTGGTATAAATAAGATAACAGACGGAGTTGAACTTTGTTGGGGAATTAGTGGTTATGGAAATCATAAATATGAAGTACAGTATACTATTACTAATTTCATAGCAGAGTTAAATGATAGTCAAATGATTTACTGGACTTTAATTCCATATAATTTTTCTAATGAGATAAAAAATGTTGATTTAAAAATATATGCAGATGATTATTATATGCCAGATGATATAGATGTATGGGGATATGGAAAGTATG
>CANPWO010000043.1 GCA_947584535.1 uncultured Clostridia bacterium | reverse complement strand
TATTTAATATATTCGACAAAACTAGTGCCTAAAAATGCACATTTTAATAGTCGCCTGCATTTTTTTACAGACGACTACTAAAATATATATTTTTTAAAATTAACATATCTTTACATTACACAATTTTTAATCTTTATTTGCTACTACCTTTTTGTTTTTCTTATCTCTATACTTTGCCTCTTTATCATCAAATTTTTGTACAAAATCCCTTCTAATACTTGTAAAATTATTAAGTAATCTACCAGTAAATACAATTACTACTGCTAAGTATATATCTACATTTAATCTACTTCCTATATATACTAAAAATATTGCAATTAAAGCATTACATACAAAGCCAGATAAAAAGATACTTAACTTAAAATTCTTACCAATATTTGCAGAAAGTGCACCAAACACTGAATCAAGACATGCAAGAATAGCAACTGCAATATATTGAGAGTAAGAATAAGGTATTACAACATTTAAACCAGTAAAGATACCAGCAATTACAAATATACATATTATAATTATACCAGCTAACATTATATAATCTCCTTTCTACTCATCATCTACAGTCGCATTTTCAAAAGTTTGCGTACCCTCATATTTAGGTATATGAATATCATTTTGACGAGAAATAGAGATATCTACACCATATTCTTTTAGCATATCTACTACTCCATTTTTGATAGTCATAGCACTTTCTAAGTATTGTGCATTACCTATAGCCTTAATTTCAAATGGTGCTGCAACTTTTTGATAATTTACCTGAATAACAGGTCCAACGCATCTTATTGCAGAAGTAGCAATTATTCTTTGCCCATTAATACTTATAGCTTCAGCTCCTGCCGCTTTTAATTCATTAACTACAGTTAATAAATCACTATCATGTACTAATGTATCAGATCTAGCATCCGCATTAGTCGCATTTGCTCCATCATTAAGTTTTATTACTACACCTTCACCTTTTAAATCAGTAGTTCCTGCCATTAAGCTCAAACTATTTATCTGTTCTTTCATTGAAGAAATAAGTGTATTATTTGAAGCAGAATTATTTTGATATTCTTCAACTATAGCTGTACTATCATCATATTGCTTTTTTAAATCATCATATTTTCTCTGTAATGTTATTAAATCATCAGCAAGTTGTGTCTCTCTTTTACCTTGTATAATTTCTTCAGAATTGCTCATACTTTTTATTTGTGCTGTAAGCATCATACTTAAGAAAAATAATGCAAACCCAATAATTACATATGAAACAATTTGGTATTTTTTAATAAAAAGTATAACTTTATCTAAATCAAAAGACTTCTTTTTATTTTTCTCTTTAGTTATATTTTCTTCTGATTTATTTTGCAATTATTTTCCCCTCCTTTAAAAACTTGAAAATACTGGATTTTCCTTTGTCATATCTATAACGCCAACACTGTCATCACCAATTTTAGCTAAAATACTCTTAAAGAACGACATTTTATATTTTATATCCGTATCATTTGGAAATATCACATTAAGTTTATCATCTAGAGTTATAGTTGTCAAGGAATTTTCAAAATTTACCTTAGTTATAGCACCATTAATACCGCTTTTTTCATATTCTTTTTTTATATTATCATATGATGCAAGTTTAGATATATCTATATCTTTAAGTCTTGTTCCAAAAACCACTTCATTATCAAATACAAAACCATACACTAAAAGTTCAGTAGGTGTTTTACTTTCTATTGTACCTTCTTCTAAAATATACCCCGATTTATCTATTTTGTAAAAAGCATTTTTTTCTTTATCAAAAGCTAAATAACAACTTTGTCTTTCCACTACTTTTATACTAAGTTTATTTGGAAATTTTATTTTTATACTAGCAGAGTCTATATATGGTAATTTAGTTATATTACCAGATACTCCTTTAAAAAATTGAATAAATATATTCTCACCTAATTTCAAATCAGCTTTTTCTACTAGTTCTTCTTTGCTGTACCTTCCTGTTCCCTCAATTTCAAAATTAGTAGCATTAAAATATGGAAGTGTTAAAAGCAAAGATATACCTACTATAAGTAATACTAATATAACAATCAATAATACTACTATCTTACGCTTTTTGCTTTTAGGCTTTCTCACATTATTTACATTATTTTTTACATTATTTGTTTTTTTATTTATATCTTGTTTAACATCATTTTTTTTCTTTTTGGTATTACTTGTCCTACTATTTTTGTATTCAAGTTTTTTCAAGTATATCACCTACTTTTATAGTGCATTTAATTATATATTTTTATACAATCATATATCTTTGTATCTACATCATTTACTAAGACTTCACTTAAATTTTCTTTTGTATCAGTTCTATTATATAACATATCTTTCACAGTTTCATATAAACTATCACAAGTTAGATCTTTTTGTTCTAATATCTTGCCAATACCTGCTTTTTCTAATACTTTTGCGTTATAATACTGATGATTTTCAGCAGCTGAAGGCAGTGGAATTAAAATAGCTTTTTTATCTGCGATAGCAAGTTCATTAATAGTCATTGCACCTGCTCTAGTTACACATAAATCAGCTACTTTATACATTTTTTCCATATCAAATATAAACTTTTCAAGTTTTAAATATGGATCTAATGATTTACCTATATCATTTTCAATTTGCTCTTTTAAAGCCTTAATTTCTGCGTAATTTTTATCTCCTGTAACAAGAATGTAATATATATCATTATCTTGATATTTTCTAAGAGTTTCAAGTAAAGTTTCATTTATCCTTTTAGCACCTTGACTACCACAAGTTACAAGTACTATTTTTTTATTTATATTATCTATATTAAGTTCCTTCTTACACTTTGTAATATCTAAGCTATCTATTTTTTCTTTATTAAACTTAGCAGGTGTACCAGTAAATACTACATTATCTTTTCTTTTTAATCTATTTACTGCATCTTTAAAACCAACCATGACATATTTTGCTTTATTTGCAAATAATTTTACAGATACGCCTGGATAAGAATTACTTTCATGTAATACATATGGTATTTTAAGTTTTTTACTTGCAGACATAACTGGAACACATATATATCCACCTGTACCAACAACTATGTCAGGCTTAAATTCCTTTAATATTTTTTTAGCATCAGATATACCACGATAAGCCATATATAGCTGTTTAAAATTATTTAAAGTTAAAGAACGTTCTATTTTTCCAGTTCTTATATGTTTAATATCAAAACCTGCTTGTGCTACTAATTTATTTTCAAGTCCAATTTCTGTTCCAATAAACAAAAACTGTGAATCAGGTATTTTTTCTTTTATAATATTTGCTATTGCAATTGCAGGATTTATATGTCCACCTGTACCTGCGCAAGCTAAAACTACTTTCATTTTCCTCACCTTTTATATAATAGAAATTCTTTTATAATTATCTGGCAATAACGTTGCTCCAATTATAGCAGTATCATTACAATATTTAGCATTATATACATTAATACAGTTATAACTACTAGATTCTTTAAATAAATTTATTAATTTATTAGTAAATATATCTTTATATTCACTTATTCCTCCACCTAGACAAAAGTTTTGTAGTTTTGTATTATCATATATTCTACAAATCCCTTCAAAATACTCATTTATAACTTCGTCTAAAAATCTAATAGCCTCTTTTTTATTATTATATACATCATTAAATAATTGTCTTCTATCTATACTTAAATATTCCATCGAAATTCTACGCAAACTTTTTATTTTCTTATCACTATTTAGGTCATATAAATATTGCCAAAACTTATCATCACTAAATAATATTTCCCCGATTTTTTCTTTTAAATGCAGTAGTTCCTATACCAGTACCAGCAGTAATCATAAGACCTTTATCTATATTTACAAATGATCCATAATATAACTCTGATAAAAGAGTAGCTGTACAATCATTTGTTAAATACACATCTATTGAAAACTCCGACTTTAAAATATCTACTAATTCTATTTTACTTAAATGCATAAAATCATTACCAAGAAAAGTACCTGTTTTAAAATCTATTTCTCCTGGCATTGCTACTCCTATATATTTAATTTTATTTTTTGATCTATATATTAATTCTCTTATCTGTTTAATAAGTAAATTAACAAATTTCTCATTATTTAATTTATCATGATTATATAATATAATATTTTCTTTTATAATTTCAAGACTTTCTTTATTTACTATAGCACTTTTTATATGACTTGCTCCTACATCTACTCCTATTATATACATAATTTCACCATTTTTTTATTTCTTACAACTTCTTGATATACTAAGTAAAATTCCCATAGCACATAGATTTATTAACAAAGCTGTACCACCATAACTAAAAAATGGAAGTGGCATTCCTGTAACAGGCATAGAGCAAGTTACAACAGCAATATTAACTATTATTTGCAGTGCAAATACACTTGTTATACCCGTTGCCATAAGAGAGCCAAGCATATCTTTTGCATTAATCGCTATTTTATAGCCTCTATATATGAAAAATACAAATAGCCCAAGTACACAAGTAGTTCCAACAAGTCCTAGTTCTTCACCAAGTACAGAAAATATAAAATCATTTTGTGCTTCAGGAAGCCATAAGTATTTTTGTCTACTTTGCCCAAGTCCTCTACCAAATATTCCTCCTGAACCAATAGCATACAAGCTTTGAGCAGCTTGCCAGTTTCCCCCTCTTATATCTTCCTCAGGATTAGCAAAAGAGAGAATTCTCTGTGCTCTAAAAGGCTCAGCTATAAAAAACGCACCAACTGCTAAAATCGCTACTAATATAAGACCAATAATTAATTTTACCTTTACTTTTATTCCACTTGCAAATATTATAGAAGCTGATGCTATTACCATAACTAATGTTCCACTTAGGTGATTTTGTAAAAACATAATAACTATAACTGCAACAAGAAATAATATAGGCCAAATGTATCCTTTTAATGTATCCATTTTCTTATAATTTTTGGCTATATATGTAGCTGTTACAACAACTAAAGCAATTTTCATAACTTCTGAAGGTTGGAACTGAAGAACTCCAAAACCAAGCCATCTTGTTGCACCATTTCTTGTAACTCCAAGAGGAGTCAATACTGCAATTAATAAAAGCAATGCAAAAATATAAAATCCATAGCTAAACTTAGCGAAAACTTTATAGTTAATTTTTGATATAAAAAACATTGCAAATACACCTAATAGTGCAAATATAAGCTGTCTTGTTAAAAAATAATTGCTATTGTTATATGTACTTAACGCATAATATGAACTAGCAGAGGAAACCATAATAAGTCCTATACATAGTAATATTATTATCGTAAGTAACATTCCAAAATCTAAGTTACCATTATCTTTTTCATCTTTACTTTTTCCTATAACCTTAATTTTACCCATTTATATCTCCTACACAAAATACTATATAAGGTATGCAATAAAACAACATATAGCTGTAACTACCCAAAAAATAATAACAACTTTAGTTTCTTTCATTCCACTTAATTCTAAGTGATGATGGAACGGTGCCATCTTAAATATTCTTTTTCCTTTAGTAATTTTAAAATATCCAACTTGAAGAATTACAGATAAAGTATCTATAATACAAACAAACGCTACAATAGCTAAATAAAGTGACATTTTTAATATAATAGCAATACTTGCTACTGCTCCACCAAGTGCAAGTGATCCTGTATCTCCCATAAATACATGTGCTGGATGTATATTAAATATTAAAAAGCCTAGACAAGTTCCAACTGTAGTACTACCTAATATTATCATTTCAGTATTATTTTGTTTTATAGCACTTACTGTAAAAAATGTCATTATAATCGCAACTACTCCAGATGCTAAACCATCAAGTCCATCTGTTAAATTTACTGCATTTGAAGTTGCAAGTAGTATAAATGCTGTAAATACTACAAATGCTCCAAGTGACAATGTAAGTGGCTGATTTAAAACTGGTATTATTATATCAGTTCCTAAATTAAATACATTAATATATAACACTATAAATACAGCAGTTACTATAAATAACCCAATTATTTTTTTAAGTGGTGAAAGTCCCTTTGTATCTTTCTTTATAAGTTTCTTGTAATCATCAATAAAGCCTATTATTCCAAAGCCAAGTATAGCAACAATTGCTAAAATAAGTTCATGATGTGATACTGCATTAAACGCAAGTATAGCAACAATTACAATAAGCATAATTAGTCCGCCCATTGTTGGAGTGCCATTTTTCTTTAAATGAGACTTTGGTCCATCATCTCTTACTACTTGTTCTACTTTGAATTTTTTAAGTCTTGGAACAATAATTAGTCCTAATATAAATGTTGCAACAAATGCAATAATTAAATTAAGCGTTTGTGTATTCATATCTTTCTCCTTCTATTTTTATTATATATTTTTATCTTCCATACTTTCTGCAAGCTCCATAACTATTTTTCTTTCATCAAATGGTATCTTTTTATTATTCTTTAGTATTTGATATGTCTCATGTCCTTTTCCAGCAATTAAAACTATATCATTCTTCCATGCTATTCTCATAGCAAATTTTATAGCTTCTTTTCTATTTTCTATAACTTTATATAGTCCCCTTGTATTTTTTATTCCCTCTTCTATTTCTTTCATTATTTGTTTAGGATTCTCATTTCTAGGATTATCTGTAGTTATAACTGTAAAATCAGCTAAACGCCCTGCTATTTCACCCATAACAGGTCTTTTAGTTTTATCTCTATCTCCTCCACAACCAAAAACACATATAATTCTTGCTTTTGCGTGTTTTTTAGTTGCTGTAAGTATTGCTTCTAAACTTGAAGGATTATGTGCATAATCTATCATTACAGTAAATGTCTTTTTTATATCTACTATCTCACTTCTACCTGGTACTTTTACATTTGCAAGTGCTAGTAAAATTGCATCCATTTGGCAATTAAATAAACTACATACTCCAATTGCAGCTAAGGCATTATATACAGTAAATCTTCCAGGTATATTTACATGAATTGTCTCAAGCATTTTATTTATATACATTCTAAATTCTACATTATCTGCATTAATTCTTAAATCAGTTGCTGTTAAATTTACATCATTATCTAGTCCAAAAGTTGCAATTTTAGTAGTAATCATTTTTTTAAGTCTAGGTGCATATATATCATCACCATTTATAATTGCAAAATCTGAGATAGCGAATAATTTTGCTTTAGCATTTAAGTAATTATCCATATTCTCGTGGAAATCTAAATGCTCTTCAGAAAGATTTGTAAATACTCCTACATTAAATCTTAAGCCATAAACTCTATCAAGTTCTAATGCGTGTGAACTTACTTCCATTACAACAAATTCCATACCAGCATCTACCATATCTTTAAGAAGTTTTTGAAGATCAAGTGATTCTGGAGATGTGCGTGTTGCTTCAATTTGCTTATCAGCATATGTGTTATATATAGTGCCTATCATTCCTGTCTTCTTGCCTGATGCAAGTAATATATCACGAATCATATATGCTGTTGTAGTTTTACCTTTTGTTCCAGTTATTCCAATTAATTTTAATTTACTACCTGGATTATCATAATATACTGCAGACATTAATGCTAAGGCTTTTCTTGAAGATTTAACTTTTATAATAGTAATATCTTTAATATCAAGTGAAGATATATCAACAGTATCTTCAACTACGATACAGCTAACTTTCTTTTCTATAACATCTGCTAAAAACTCGTTACCATCAAATTCAAAACCTTTAATTGCAACAAATACATCTTTCTCTTGTACTTTACTAGAATCGTACTCTACTTTTCCTATGTCTATATTAGTATCTCCGATAACTTCTTTATCGGTTAAATTCTCAATTAAATATTGTAAAAGCATTTTGCTTTCCTCCAATCCACACAATATATATAATTATATCATATTATAACTTAATTTGTAAACTTATAGCAATAATTTAAGGTAAATCAGTTGTACTTACACATTTTATTGTTACAATAGACCCTTTTTCAATAACAGAACCAGGTGTTGGGTCTTGTGTTAGTACGTATCCAGAACCTACTATTCTTACATTTAGTCCTGCATTTTTAAATAATTTTATTGCCGTTTCAGCAGTCTTATTTCTAACATCAGGAACTGTAGTAGTTGGTTTTTCCTTATCATCTATATATACCATAACTGTTGAATCTTCCATAAGTGAAGCGCCAGCTTTTGGTATTTGATTTTTTATAATGCTATCATCTGCTACATCTGAGTTTGTACTTAAATTAAAGCCTTGTGATTTTAACAATTCTTTTGCTTCTTTTATAGTTTTACCTGTTAAATCCGGTATAATCTTTTCTTTAATACTATTTTCTTCAAGTGTATAATCTGTTGGTACATTTAAATATCTAAGTGATTCATCAAGTATAGATCCTACAACTGGTCCACAAATTGTAGCTCCCCCATGTCCTGATACACCTTTTGGATCATATAGATTAACTACAACTACAAGTTCTGGTGAAGATACTGGAGCAATACCTGCATAACCTGCTAAATATACTAAATTTTCTCCTCTACCATTTTCACCTGTTGCAGTCTTACCTGCTACTCTATATCCTCTTACTTTACCTGATGTAGCTGTTCCATCAGTTACTGTACTTTCAAGTGCACTAAGTAATTGATCTGCTGTATTTTTTGACATTACTTGTCTTATAACTTTTGAATCAACTTTTTTTTCGTAATTTCCATTTCCACTTTTTATCTCTTTTACAACATATGGCTGTATTAAATTTCCACCATTTGCAACTGCACAGTAATTTACAGCAGTTTGCAATGTTGAAATTTGTATTGTTTGACCAAATGATGTAGTAGCAAGGTCAATAGCAGTCATAGATTTTGGGTCGTGCATTATTCCTGCTGCCTCTCCAGGTAAATCTATACCTGTTCTTGAATATAAATTGAATGCTTGTAAGTATTTACAATATGTCTCTATTCCTATTCTTTGTGATACTTGCATAAATACTGGGTTACATGAATTCATTATTCCCTGTCTTAGAGACTCACTTCCATGACTTCTTGGGTATCTCCAACATTTTATATCCCAATTTCCAACTCTCATTATACCTGCACAATTAAATTCTCCTGCTTTGTCAAGTTCTGTTACATTTTCTTCAAGTGCAGCTGTAGCTGTTACAACTTTAAAAGTCGAACCAGGTTCTTGCGTATCAGATATAACCTTATTTCTCCACATTTTCTTTAGTTCATCGCTTTTTTCATCCTGACTTAGTGTATCCCATTTTGCTTTTAGCTCATCTGTATTTGGCTCAAAAGGGCTATTTGGGTTATATGTTGGCATAGTTGCCATTGCAAGTACCTCACCTGTTGATGGACGAAGTACAACTGCCATACCGTACTCTGCAATATTTTCTTTAACCGCCTTACTTAAATATTTTTCTACTATACTTTGTATTGTTGCATCAACTGTAAGTACTATATCATTTCCATCTACTGGTGCAATGTATTGCTCGTTTGTAAATGGTGTTTCTCTTCCTCTTCCATCAAAACTTCCTACAATTTTTCCTGGTACACCAGAAAGTTCTTCGTCATAATATGATTCTACTCCATCTAGTCCTTGATTATCGGTTCCAACAAAGCCTAATACATGTGCAAGAAGTTCAGTATATGGATATACCCTTTGAGTATCTTCATCTACTCTAATACCTGATATATCTTCTTCGTCTATATATTTTAATACTTCATTTGCTTTATCTTTATCTACCTTACTTGCAATAGTTTCGCTAGATGAATTTTTACTTATTTTATTTAATACTTCTTCTTTATCTAGTTCAAGAATCTCAGCAAGCTTTGTGGCAACTGCCTCTTTATCTTCTTTTTCTATACTATTTGGTACAACACTTATAACATTTACAGATATACTTTGAGCTAAAACTTTTGTGCCCGTAGCATCATATATTGTACCTCTTTTAGCAGATACTGTTCTTTCTCTTGTCTGTTGTTCATATGCCATTTGTGTATAGTGACTTGATTTTATTACCTGTATATATACAAGTCTTGAAAACAGCAAAACTGCTAATACTACACATATTATCATTATTATAAATATTCTTTTTTGATTCTTTAAAGACATGTATGCCAAAACTTTTTCCACCTCTTTACCTAGATTATATCATATAAATAAAATAAAACCAAGTCAAATTATAGTTATAATATATAATACTTATAATTTGTCTTGGTTATTCCTATTTTTCCTAAAATATCTTATTTATTATGTCCTTAATGTATTCCATTATTTTATCAAATATATTTGATTCTTCGCCCACTTCAACTGAAGAATTTGCTTCAGTTGTATCAACATAGATTGTTTGATTTTTATCAGGTTTTTGCATTCCAAGTTGTTGTTTTGCATATGCCTCTATTTTATTTAAATCTGTTTCTTGCTCAACTTCTATTTGTGATGTAAGTAAACTTGATTCTACTTTAGTAAGTTCGCTCTTTAAATTTTGTGTTTCTAAATTCTTTTCACTTATTAAATTATAACGATAAGTAATAACCATTACCATTGCAAAAATACATAGTATAAATGTTATAACTGCCACATTATTTTTCTTTTTTATTTGCTCTCTTTTGTTCTTTCCAGTCTTAACATTTTTATTTGGTCTTACTTTAGTATAGTCACTATACTTTTTTGCTGTTGAGCCAGACTCATAAAAATCGTCATATAGCTTCCTAGCGGGCATTAGTTTTCACCTCTTTTTTAGTTATTTCTTTTCAAACACTCTAAGTTTGGCGCTTCTTGCTCTTGGGTTACTTTTAAGTTCCTCATCACTTGAAGTAATAGGCTTTTTAGTAATTATTTTCCCATAAGAAACATAGTTACAAACACATACAGGGAAATCTTTTGGACAAGTACACCTGCCCTCCATTTCTTCATATGTGTGTTTTACAATTTTATCTTCTAAAGAATGAAAAGTTATAATTGCAAGTCGTCCTTTATTATTTAATGCTTCTATACTATCAATAACAGCTTGCTTTAACTTAGTTAATTCTTCATTTACTTCTATCCTTATTGCTTGAAATACCCTTTTTGCTGGATGCTGTTTTTCATTTAACGCTTTTTTTGGCATTGAGTTTTTTATAATATCTACAAGTTCAAAAGTTGTTTTAATCTCTTTTTCTTCTCTTTTAATACAAATATTTTTAGCTATACTTTTTGAATATTTTTCTTCACCGTAATCAAAAAATATTCGTGCTAGTTTATCCTCACTATAATTATTTACTACTTCATAAGCACTAAGCTTATCTTCCATATTCATTCTCATATCAAGTTTACTATCTTGCATATAACTAAAACCTCTAGAAGCTTCATCTAATTGATATGATGAAACACCTAAATCAAGAAGTATACCGTCTACATGAGATATTCCAAGATTTTCTAATATATTTAATATATTTGCGTGATTATCATGTACTAGTTCAAAATTATTAAATTCTTTTAATCTATCTTTTGATGCTTCTAATGCTACTTTATCTCTATCTATTCCAATCAGTTTACCAGTTCCATCTAGTTTTTTTAAAATCTCATATGAATGTCCACCACCACCAAGTGTGCCATCAACATATATACATCCTTTTCTTATATTTAAGTTTTCTATACATTCATTTAGTAAAACTGATTTATGTTTAAACTCCATCTTTTCTTTTACCTTTACTATAATTTAAAATATATTATCTTTTGTTCATTAATAATTTTTTTCTTTTGATTTTAATTAATCTATAAAAGATTTTATCATTTGTTAATTTATCTTTTTATCTTTTGTTAATTATTTATTATTTTTATCTTTTGTTTATTAATTGTTTTTTTCTTTTGTTCCCTTAATATTTTATCTTAAGTTTATTTAGTTTTCTTTTGTAAATTTATAGTTAAATGCCAAGATCTGACATTTGACTTGCTATTTCATCAACGTCCATATTCTCATCACTTGTATAATTATTCCATTTTTCTCTATCCCAAATTTCTGCTCTTGTACCTACACCAACTATTGTAACTTCTTTTGTGATACTTGCATAATCTCTTAAGTTTTGTGGAATATTTATTCTACCTTGTTTATCTATTTCACATTCAGTGGCACCTGAGAAAAAGAATCTTACGAAATTTCTAGCATTAATGTTAGTTAATGGTAAAGTTTTAAGTTTAGCTTCAAATGTTGCCCATTCTTCTTTTGAATATGCAAATAAACAATTATCAAGTCCTTTTGTAACTATAAAAGATTCGCCAAGGTCCATTCTTAACTTAGAAGGAACGCTTACTCTTCCCTTTGTATCAATATTATGACTGTATTCTCCAAGCAACATTTTTCTCACCTCACTTTTTACCACTTCATACCACTTTCTACCACTTTAATATCATTTTAGTATAAAAATTTATAAAAAGCAATACTTTTTTGAAAAAAATTTAATTTTTTTTTAAATTTAGGATTTTTTTAATTTATTTTTTATTATATTTTCTTTATTTTACTAGACAGCAAATATAAAATATTATATAATCATATTAAATAAAAATACGGTTTTGTCTATAATTAGAGAAAAGGAGGTAAACAAAAATGGGAAAGCAAATAACAATATCTATACCTATAGAGATAAAAAGGATGTTTAATAGAGAAAAATATAAACTAAATAATGATGTCCCTTACTTAATTACATCTTTTGAAAAAGCACTAATAGAAAATGATGTAACTACAATCTATACCTTAATAAATTCATTAAAAAGTAAAACTACAAATAAAAATAAAAATGTTTTCTTTAAAGAGTTTATAAAATGGCTCGATTTTGCTTTAAAAAAGTTGCTAGAAGCAAAAAATATAATTCTTAATGAAAAGTATTATAATAGTTATTTATACTATTTACTAATTCTATGTCAAAAGCAACTTAATAACCTGAAAAGTTTAAATGATTTAAATAACATTGAAAAATTAATATCTAATACAGAGATTGTCTTTTATAATTCAAATAAAAATATTTCTTATGATCCTGTAATTAATGATATATGTAGATTCTTTATGTATTTAGGTGTTGGAATATATAATCCTAAAAAGATTGCAGATATATCATATAACGCCTACTTAAATAGTAAAAAAAGAAATAATAAAATTTAAAAAGTGAGTTATTACTCACTTCAGACTGTTGACAAAGTATAAAAAATTTTGTCAATAGTCTTTTCTTTTAGAAAAAAGTATGTTACAATAAATATATCCACAATGCTTTTAAAGGATAGAAAAATGTAGTTTTTTCTTAGAAAATACTGCATTTTTTCTTTTTTTATGATATAATTTAGTAAAGCATTGTGGAGGTAGATATATATGATAACAAAAAAAGAAGATATACAAACTGAAATCGTTATGTGTACATTGGAGCAAAT
>CANPWO010000042.1 GCA_947584535.1 uncultured Clostridia bacterium | reverse complement strand
GCCGAATATTCTATATATTTACTCATTCTTGGTTTAGCTATTATATATTTTATATTTTTAGGTATTTCAAATCTTCTACATCTATTTTTAACACCAAGCATTTTCATTTTAGGTGATACAGCTAAACATATTGTACCCATCCCTCTAGTTTCATCAGCTACTATTAAATTAGTACTAAATGGATCTAAATTCCTTTCAACACACTCAACAGATGCAAAAAATGTTTTTAAATCTATGCACATATATACTTTCATATACTACACTTCCTTGTATTTACTTCAAAAATATTATACCACTAAAGTTCAGTAAAGTAAACGTTTGTTCTTGATTTGCTATTTATTTCCAATTATATAATAGTTATATATATTTTATTATTTACAAATTTTTCTTTTATTGATATAATAATTTAGAGGTAAAATATATGAATAAAATATTAATAGCAAATGGAAATGTTGTATTATTTGAAGAGCAACAAGATTTCACATTAAAGACTGTTATAAAAAACTTAGACATACTTATAATTGATAATAAAATAGTAAAAATTGAAAAAAATATACTTGAAAAAGATGCAAAATTAATTAATGCTACTGATAAAATAGTAATGCCTGGACTTATAAATATGCATAGTCATATTGCAATGAGTATATTTAGGGAACTTACTGATGGCTGTACATTAGATGAATGGCTAAACGAACAAATATGGCCAAAAGAAGATAAAATCACACCAAATGATGTATATTATACTAGTATGTTATCTTTAATTGAAGCTTGCAAAACTGGTACCACATTACTTAATGATCAATACTTCTTTACTGAATCAACAATCAAAGCTACACATGAGTTACCTTTAAGATATGTTGTAAGTAGATGCTTAACAGGTACTAATTCTCCAAGCAATAAACGAATAGATGAAATGCTAGAATTATATAACAACAAAAATGAAGATATTGATACTAATATATACTCTATACTTTCGTTACATGGACTATATACAACTGATAAAGAATATCTAAAACTTGTATCAAAACTATGTCATGAATATAACTTATCTTTGCATATGCATTTTTGCGAAAATGAAAAAGAAACAAAAGATATAAAGAAAATGTATAAAGTTAAATACCCAACTGAAGTTTTAGAAAAATACTTTCAAGATATAAACCTAATACTTGCTCATTGTGTAAAATTAGATGATCAAGACTTATCTACTTTAAGAGGATTAAGAGCAAATGTTGTTTATAACCCATTAAGCAACTTACGCCTTGGTTGCGGTATTGCAGATATAAAGAAAATGCAGAAAAAGCATATAAACGTTTGTCTTGGAACTGACGGACAAGGTAGTGGCTCAAATCTTGATATGTTTGAAACAATGAATTTTGCTTCATTAGTTCAAAAAGGATTTAAAGAAGATCCTACTATACTCGATGCTTCTACAATAATTCAAATGGCTACTATAAATGGTGCAAAAGCATTAAAACTAGATAATAAAATTGGAAGTATAGAAGTAGGAAAACTAGCAGACATTATAATTATTGATACATCAAATATTACTCTTAAACCTATGAATAATTTACTTTCAAATATTGTATATAATATAAAAGGTAGAGATGTAACACATACTATTGTAAATGGTAAGATACTTATGGAAGATAAAAAAATTACTGCCAGTATTGATGAAAATATGATTATTGAAAAATGCAATGATATAATTAAAAAAATTAGTAACTAATAATAATATTTGTATTTTTTCTCCTTATTCTACAAATAATAAGTTTTAGAATAAGGAGGATTTTTTATATGGATAAAGAAACAATAGAAATTTTAGATGAATTTAATAAAGCTATTAAAATGGGTGAAGATTCATATGGAATGGTAGTTGAAAAGGCAGATAATAAAGAGTTTAAAAAATTACTAAAAAAACAGTCTAGTAAATATGAAGATTTTTTAAACTTTGTACATAAACTGTATGAAAAGATAGATAAAAAACCAGCAGATACACCAATAGCTCAAAAAGTTATGGGATGGGCAGGCATACAAATGAATACTTTAAAAGATTCTAGTGATTCTCATATTAGTGAAATGTTAATAGAAGGAGCAATAATGGGATATATAGGCTGTCATAAACTTTTAAATGATAAACCTGATATGGAAGAGGACTTAAAGAAAAGAATAGCTGATTTTTCTAATTTGCAACTTACTATAATAGAAGAATTAACACCTTTCTTAAGAAGATAAATTGACAAAATAAATTTATTGTGATAGAATCTGCTTTACAATAAACATGTTATTAGTTAATATTTTAACTAATAAGTATGAGAAGGGAGTGTTATATCATGCAGGACTAAAACCTAATTTTAAATGGTACTACATAAATTTGTAGTGCCATTTTCTTACTAAAAAATACAGTTAAATACTAATTTGTTTTTAAAATTTAAAATATGAATTTACTATTTTTTTAAAAAATTTTTAAAAAACTATTGACATAATATTGTAATAATGTTATAATATAAATGTAAGTTATAGAAAAACCATTCGGAAATTTGAATGGTATTCAAATTGAAATGGTTTTTTTAAGGAGGAAAACATCATGAAGCAAAAAAACAAGGAAAAGGCAATAGGTTTTACCTAGGTAAGGTAATAACTTTACCCAATAAACTTATGAGCATTACGAAAGGAGAGAGGTAAAATTATGCGGCTTTTAAATAATACTACCGCGACTAGCAGAACAAAAACCTCTAGATTTACGTAGCTTCACCTTTGGTGAAGCAAAATAAAAAAAGGTCATAGAGAAAATAAATTAGAATCTGCTGGGATTTGCGCTGTGCTTCAGCGCTTCATGAAAAATTTTGATGTTAACGTCAAAAATTAACGAAATTGCGGTGAAAACGATACCGCGTTATCTCCGGCGAGTGATTTGGCCGTACGCTATAAAAAATTTCAGTAAGTGTAGCGGCCGTGCCGGACGTATGTAAAGACAACGTTAAAAATACGTTGCGAGAAAAGAGATTAATCGGCGATTAATCGCGCTGTATGACAAAATAACTTCGTAAAATTTACAAGAGAGGCTCCAAACAGTGCGGAGTTAGTTTACTAACAGTCTATTATGCAGATGGTACCAGTAAAGACTGAATTAAGTATGTTGTCAAAAAGGAGCAAATAACGGTATATAAGCGCCAGTGCTGGTTATCTCAAGGAACGAAGACGAGCGACAAAATGTCGCTCGCCTTTTTTTATTTTCTATTATATTTTAGTACATTCCCATGCCACCCATTGCAGGAGCTTGGTCATGATGACAATTACAATTTTCTTCTTTTTTATCTGCTACTAATGTTTCAGTAGTAATAACCATAGCAGCAATAGATGCAGCATTTTGAAGTGCTGACCTAGTAACTTTTGTAGGATCAACAATACCACTTTTCTTCATATCTACATATTTATCATTTAATGCATCATAGCCCATACCTTTTTCCATAGACATGATTTTATCAATTATAACTGCACCTTCTACTCCAGCATTAAATGCAATTTGTCTAATTGGAGCTTCCAAAGATTTCTCTATCATTTTAGCACCAAGTTTTTCATCATCACTAAGAGTAGATATAAATTCTCTAACAACAGGTAATACATTAATATATGCTGTTCCACCACCTGATACTATTCCTTCTTCTACAGCAGCTTTAGTAGCATTTAATGCATCCTCTATTCTCAGTTTTTTCTCTTTCATTTCAGTTTCAGTTGCAGCACCAACTTGAATTACAGCTACACCGCCAACTAATTTTGCAAGTCTTTCTTCAAGCTTTTCTTTATCATAATCTGAAGTTGTATTTGCAAGTTCTCCTCTAATTTGTGCAACTCTTTCTTTTATTTTATCTTCATCGCCATAGCCATCAATTATAATAGTATTTTCTTTTTGTACTTTTACTTGTTTAGCACGACCAAGTTGTAGTATATCAGTGTTTGGAAGTTCCATTCCAAGTTCTGATGAAATAACTTCTCCACCTGTAAGTGTAGCAATATCTTGAAGCATCTCTTTTCTTCTATCACCAAAAGCAGGTGCTTTTACAGCAATACAAGTAAATGTGCCTCTTAATTTATTAAGAACAAGTGTAGCAAGAGCCTCTCCCTCTACATCATCTGCAATTATTAATAGTTTCTTTCCTTGTTCTGCTATTTTCTCAAGAACTGGCAATATTTCTTGTATAGAAGATATTTTCTTATCTGTAATTAATATATATGGTTCATCAAGTACAGCTTCCATTTTATCAGTATCTGTAACCATATATGATGACAAGTATCCTCTATCAAATTGCATACCTTCAACTACTTCAAGTACAGTATCCATTGTTTTAGATTCTTCTATTGTTATAACACCATCTTTTGATACTTTTTCCATAGCATCAGATATAAGTGTTCCTATTTCTTCATCATTTGCTGAAATACTTGCAACTCTTGCAATATCTTCTTTACCATTTATTGGAGTTGATATTTTCTTAATTTCGTCAGTTGCAACTTTAACAGTTTTTTCAATTCCTTTTTTAACAATTACAGGATTTGCACCAGATACTACATTTTTAAGTCCTTCTTTTATCATAGCTTGAGCTAAAACAGTAGCAGTAGTTGTACCATCTCCTGCAACATCATTTGTCTTAGTAGCAACTTCTTTAACAAGTTGCGCACCCATATTCTCAAATGGATCATCTAAATCAATTTCTTTAGCAATTGATACTCCATCATTTGTTATAAGTGGTGAACCAAATGATTTATCAAGTACTACATTTCTTCCTTTTGGTCCAAGTGTTACTTTAACTGCATCTGCTAGTTTATCAACACCTTTTTCTAAAGCCTCTTTAGCTTCTCTTCCAAATAATAATTCCTTTGACATATTAACATTTCCTCCTTAAATTATTCTACAATAGCTAAAATATCACTTTGTTTTAGTATAGAGTATTCTACACCATCATATTTAATCTCAGTACCGCTATATTTTGCACATACTACCTTATCTCCTACTTTTATATTCATAGTAACTTCTTTCCCGTCTATATTACCTCCTGGTCCTACTGCTACTACTTCAGCAATACCAGATTTTTCTTTTGCACTTCCTGGTAGTACAATACCACCTTTTGTAGTTTCCTCTACTTCTAATGATTTGACAATAACTCTATCGCCTAATGGCTTTAACATAATTTTTACACCTCCGTTTTTAGCACTCTCTTATTTCAAGTGCTAATTTATTATATCACAATATTTATTCATATTCAAGTCCAAATAAAAAAATGATTTCAATATATAATTTATATATTAATTTATATATAATCATATTCTTAAAAGTACAAAACTAGATTAAATAGTACATAATGTGCTTTACATTTTATATATAGCGTGTTATAATACCTATATAAAAATATATAAGATCTACGTTAATTAATAAGGAGGGATAAAACATGATTACAATTGATTTTTCTATAGGTACATCATTATCATTTAAAACAACTTTTCCATTTAATAAAAAAGATGTAAACGATATAATAAATCAGATTATGTTTTTTATAAAATATAATTGTGATAAATATGATAATAGATTAGTACTAATAAGGATAAAAAGTATATTACTTGAAATAATCGCGTTAGTAGCACAATCAGAAGATAATTCTATTGCAATAAATATTACTTCTGATACAAAAAAAGTAATAATAAAAGCAATATATAACTCAAATCATGTTTTTGATTTATATAAAGAAGGTAAGAAAATAAATGATAACCTTCAATACATTGAAAATTTTGAGCATTGTTCTACTAAATCTTCACCTAAATCGAAAGAAAAGTCATACATAGTGTCTATTTCTGCATTAATAAGATTTTTTAATAATTATGATATAGTTAAACAAATAGACCAAGAATATGAAGAAAGATTAAATTTTCTCTTTTCTTAATAAATAAAACGGCTAGAATTAATTTCTAGTCGTTTTATTCTGTCATTTTAGCTAAATCTATTTTTATATTTTCTTTCTCATTCATTTTAGTAACATTTATATCTGAGAATAAATAATTCTGTGATAAATTTACTTGTTTTTGTTTACTTAGTTCAAGTACTCCAAGAAAAGCAGTAACAACTTCAATGTTATTACATACCTCAGGATTAAATACCTCATTAAATACCATTTGATTATTTGAGTTTAGATAATTAATTATTTGACTTACTTTATCTCTAACAGTTACTCTTTCATATAGTGCAATTTTCTTAAGCTCATTTGATTTCTTATTCATCTTGTTTTTATTTCTATTTATAATATCTGTATAAATGCTAAAAATTTCGTTACTTTCTAATTTTTGCCCTGTATATTCAATCTTTTTCTTAAATTTAATCTTTTCCATAGATTTTTCAAAAGAGCCAAAATTTTCTTTATATAACTTAAGAATAACTTCTGATATTTCTTTATATTTCTTATACTCAATAATTTTATTAATAATATCTTCTTCTGTTAATTCTTCATCTTCCTCATCTTCCTTTTCAATTTGTGGAAGTAACTTTCTTGCCTTAATATCAAGAAGTGTAGAAGCCATTACAATAAACTCACTTGCAATCTCAATATTTTGTTCACTTAATTCATTAATGTATGCAACATATTCATCTGTTAATTTGCTAAGCGATATTTCAAAAATATTCATTTTGTTTTTACTGATTAAATGTAATAGTAAATCAAGTGGCCCTTCAAAATTATCAAGTACAAAATTATAATCTGGTTTATTTTTCAAAATAATTTCAGCCATATTAGTTCCTTTCCTGTTCATATTTTTCTGCTAGTTTTAAAGCAAATTCTATCATCTCATCAAATGTTTTCTCTCTATCTTCTGAAGATAAGCCAATATTTTTAATTGGGTTATCTGAAATTGTAAATATACCTAAAGCTTCTTTATTTGCAAGTTTAGCATTTGCATAAAGAGCAGAAGTTTCCATCTCTACTGCTAAATATCCATCTTTAGCATGTTCTATCAAATTATTTACATCATTATAGAATAAAAGTGATGTAAAAGTTTTTCCAAACTTCACATTTTCTATATCATTTTGTTCAACTAACTCATGAGCACTTTCTAGCATTTTACTAGATGCATCTATTGTATTTTTACCAAGTCCAACTAATTCAAGGTAATTTGAATCACAAGTTACTTTTTCTGTAATAATTATATCTCTTAAGTTTATATCATCTGCAAGTGCACCAGCACTTCCTACTCTAATAATAAGGTCTACATCATAGCCTTCATATAGTTCTCTTGAGTATATACCCATTGAAGCTACGCCCATACCACTAGCTTGAACTGATATTTTAGTATTATTATAAATTCCAGTAAATCCCAGTACATTTCTTACTTTGTTAAAACATACTGTATCTGTTAAGTATTTTTCAGCTATATACTTTGCTCTTAAAGGATCGCCTGGCATTATAACAATATTTGCAATATCCCCTTTTTTAGCTTCATTATGTGGTGTTGGCACATTAATTTTCATTATCAAACTCTCTCCTTTATTCATCTATATCTAAGTTAATATTACTAAATCCTCGTCTGTATAAATATTGTTTTTGCTTTATTTCTTCCATATTTTTTAGCTTACTATTTAATAATTTATTTACAAGCTCTTGTTCATAGCTACTCTGCCTTAAAACTTCTAATTTCTTATCTATTATATCTTTTTTTATACCTTTTTGCAATAGCTTATTTTTTATTTCGTATATAGAATAATTTTGTAGACGCATACATTGTCTAATATATGCGTCTATATAATCATTATCATTTATATAATCTAGGTCTTTTAAATAAGAAATAACATCATCTATGATACTTTCTTCAAAGTTATTTTTCTTTAATTTATTTCTTACTTCATATTCAGTTTTTTTAGCAGTAACTAAATATCTTAGAGCTTTCTCCTTTGCTACTTCAAAGCTCATAAAATACTACTCCTTTTCATCTACCTCTACTTGAGTTCCAGCCTCTGGTATTTCACCCATACTTTTTTCAAAAGCTAAATTGAAATTTTCTCTTACTTTATTTTCTATCTCTTTCATAACATTTTGATTTTCTTTTAAGTATACTTTAGCATTTTCTCTACCTTGTCCTATTTTCTCACCGTTATATGCAAACCAAGCTCCACTTTTTTCAACAATATCCAAATCAACAGCTAAATCAAGTACGCAACCTTCATTTGATATACCTTCACCATATATAATATCAAATATTGCTTCCCTAAATGGTGGTGCAACTTTATTCTTTACTACTTTAACTTTAGTTCTTGAACCAACTACTTCACCATTTACCTTTATTGCTTCTTGTTTTCTTACATCAAGTCTAACTGATGAATAGAATTTAAGTGCTCTACCGCCTGGAGTAGTTTCAGGATTTCCAAACATTATTCCAACTTTTTCTCTTAATTGGTTTATAAATATTGCAACTGTTTTTGATTTGTTAAGTACTCCTGTTAATTTTCTTAAAGCTTGAGACATAAGTCTAGCTTGCAATCCAACATGTGTATCTCCCATCTCGCCATCTATTTCTGCTTTTGGTACAAGAGCTGCAACTGAGTCAATTGTTATAATATCAACTGCTCCACTTCTTATTAATTGTTCAGCTATTTCTAACGCTTGTTCTCCTGTATCAGGTTGTGCGACAATTAAATTGTCAATATCAACACCAAGTTTTTTTGCATATACTGGATCAAGTGCATGCTCTGCATCTATAAATGCTGCTATTCCACCTTGTTTTTGAGCTTCAGCAATTGCGTGTAAAGCAACTGTTGTTTTACCTGATGATTCAGGTCCAAATACTTCTATTATTCTTCCTCTTGGGAACCCTCCAATTCCTAGTGCAATATCTAGACTAAGTGCTCCAGTAGGTATTGATTCTACACTTACATTTCCTGCCTCTCCAAGTTTCATTACAGAACCTTTTCCAAAACTTTTTTCAATTTGTGCCATTGCTATGTCCAATGCTTTTTTTCTTTCTTCAGATATCATATCGTTTTTCTCCTCTCAATAAATCAAAGTTGTCGAAATCTTTGATTTCGTATCAACTTTGTTTTCTTTATAACGAAATCTTATTATATAATTTTTTTGATTTCTAAAATAATTATATAATAAGAACATTCGTTTGTAAAGTATTTTTTTGTTTTTTCTAAATTTTTTTCTATTTATATAACTGCATCATTATCTTTATTTGCTAATAAAGTTTTTATTTTTTGATTTAGTCCACCTATTGTATCAACTGGTTTAGAGAAGTAATAGCCTTGAACTAAATTAACTCCTAATCTTACAACAAGATTTAGTGTTTCTACATCCTCAATTCCAACTGCAATCACATTACATCCTTTAGATAAAGCGTATGTTGCAACTGATGATAGAAATCTTTGTTTTTCTTCATCTTCTTTTAATTCTCGTATAAGTGAGACATCTGGAATTATATAATCTATATCTAGTACGTTTATATCGTCAATTGTAAGGCTACCAATACCAAAATTATCAAGTGCAACCATTCCTTTATTTTTATGAACAGTAGTTATAATTTTTTGAAGTTCTGAAAAATCTTTCTTTTCATAATTTTGAAATTCAAGTACAATTTTATTTCTTGCCATCATATCATAAAGTCTAGGTTTATTAACATATTTATCATAGCTATTAATATCACAATTTATAAAAATTGTGTTAGCATCTTTTTCTTGAACACTTTCAAAAGAATCTATTGAATTTATCATCATAACTTGTTGTATTTTCTCATATTTTCCAATTTGATTTGTATAGTTAATAAAGTCTACTATCTTTATATTCTTTGAATTTTCAATTCTTGTAAATACCTCATAACCATAAATATTCTTTTTGTTAACATCAACAACAGGCTGATATACTGATTTTATTCTTCTTCTATTCATTACATCATCAATTAGCATATCAAGTTCAGGCTTAGATATACCTTCTATTGTATTTGTTAGACCGTTATCTATTATCTCATCATCATCTTTTGAAGCATCAGTGTCGTATCCCATATATTTATTTATAAATTCAATATATTTATTTTTTACCAACTTAAATTTGTTATATACATCAACACTTTTAGCTCTTGCATCTGAATCTTTTACATCTAACAATAAATAAAATAATTCTTTACTATTTTCAAGTTCACTTGCTAGAAATTTCATATTATCATAAGTAATCTCGCCTTCATTTAGATATTTATCATGATATTTAATTAATGTTAGTATAATCTTTTTTTCCTCATCATTAAAATAAAATCTATCAAGAATTCCTTTAGCTAACTCAACTGATTTTTCATCATGATTTGCAAAGCTATCTGTTCCATCATCAAGTATAACCTTTACATATGGCTTACCAATATCATGTAATAACATAGTCCACTTAAGTAACTTTTTCTGCCATTTTCCAATAGGGATTTGTGGATTTCCTACACACTCTATTGTGGTTAATATATGTCTAAATACTCCATATTTATGATAAGATGAATTTTGTTGACAATTTATAACATCTTCACCATATTGATTTTTAACATAAAATTCTGGGAAATGTTTAACAAATATTGGGTCTTGACTTAATTTTAGCAAAAGATATGCTACATTATCATCCTCAAGAATTGTAGTGTAAAGATTTGTTAATTCTTGTGGATTTGAATCATATAATTTTAATTTTGATATAAAGGACAATACTCTTGCTCTTTCTTTTGTGTCCATTAAATCAGCTGCAATATTTTGCGGATCCATCTCATCAAAAAAATCGTCATTATCTTCCATATTCTACCTCTTTTCTATTATATATTTATCTTACTATAAATAAGAAAAAAAAGCAAGTATTAAACAGACTTGTAAATACTAATATAATTATATATTAATCGTAGTATTTTGTAAATATTTTTATCATAACTTTTCATCGCAATTTTCTACAAAAAACATATATTTTAAATATTATCTATTATATTATAAATTTAATATAATAAATTCTATCAAAAAAATTTAAAAATATAGAAAGTTTTTTTGATGTATCAAAAAAACTTTACAAAGCTATTTTTATATGTTATAATTATATTAGGTGATAAATATGATAAAAAGATATACATATTTAAATAAAATTAGAGATTTTTATAATGAAACAAGTTTAATAAAGATAATTTATGGCCTTAGGAGATCTGGTAAATCAATTATATTAACGCAAATAATAGATGAATTAAAAGAAAGTGGAATTGACAAAGAGCATATAATATATATGAATTTTGAATCATTAGATTATAGCGATATAAAAAATGCTAAAGATTTAGATATATACATAAAGTCTTTAGTAAAAGATAAAAAAGTTTATTATATCTTTTTAGATGAGATACAAAAAGTAAAAGATTTTGAAGCAGGAATTAACTCTTTAAGAATTACTAATAATTTTAGTATTTTTATAACAGGTTCTAATAGTAAAATGACTTTTATGGAGCTATCAACAGACTTATCTGGAAGATACGTAAGTTTTAGAGTAAATCCACTAACTTTTAAAGAAGCTGTAGAGCTTACTAATACTCAAAGTAAAGATTATGAAAAATTACTATTTGATATATTTGAATGGGGAACATTGCCACAAAGATTTTCTTTTAATGAAGAAAATACGAAATTAAATTATATATCAGATGTATATGATTCTATATTATTAAAAGATGTTGTTGAAAGAATTGGTATTAAAGATATAACATCGTTTAATAAAATATTAGAATATATACTAGAAACTGAAGGTAGAGAATTTTCAAGTAGTAATATAAAAAATTATTTAAAACAAGAATATAAAGAACTTTCCACACAAACATTATACAATTATATCGACGCACTTTGTTCAACATTCATGATTAATAGAGTATATAGATATGATGTACATGGTAAAGAAGTACTTAAAACATTAAATAAATTTTATACTTCTGACTTAGGCATAAAGAAAATAAAAAACAATAATAAGGAAATAAATTATTCTATCTGTCTTGAAAACTTAGTATATAACGAACTAATTGTAAGAGGATATGAAGTTTATGTTGGAAAAACAAGAAAAGGCGAAGTTGATTTTATTGCTACTAAAAATAAAGAATATAAGTATATACAAGTAAGTTTATATCTAAATAATGAAGAAACTATAAAAAGGGAATTTGGAGCATATGATTCTATAAACGATAACTATCCTAAGTATGTAATTTCACTAGATAAAGAAGATTTTTCAAGAAATGGTATAAAACATATTAATGCAATTGATTTTTTTCTATCTGATAATTTTTAAAGAAAAAACTCGGAATATAAAATTTCCGAGCTTTTTTGTACTTTGCATAGGTCTATCTTTTCGAGAACTGAGGGGCTTTTCTGGCCTTCTTAAGACCATATTTTCTTCTTTCTTTAACCCTAGAGTCTCTAGTTAATAATCCATTTCTTTTTAATGTAGTATGTACATCTGGATCTGTTGTAGCAAGTGCTTTTGCAATACCATGTGCGATTGCTCCTGCTTGACCAGAGAAACCTCCACCTTTAACTGTTGCAACAACATCATATTTTTCCATCATGTTTGCAACTTTAAATGGTTTTAAAATTATAGCTTTTAAAGTATCTAAATTGTATACTTCATCAATATCTTTTTTATTTATAGTTATTTTTCCTGTACCAGGTATTATATTAACTCTTGCAATAGATGATTTTCTTTTTCCTGTAGCATATATATATTCTTTTTTTGCCATCTTTTAATTCCTCCTAAAATTCCCATTTCTCAGGTTTTTGAGCTTGATTATTATGCTCTTCACCTTTATATATTCTTACGTTAGTAAGCATTTTTCTACCTAATGAGTTTTTTGGTAACATTCCTTTTATAGCTTTCATTAAAGCTTTATCAGAATTATTTGCCATTAAATCACTATATTTTATTTCTTTCATTCCACCGATATAACCAGAATGATGTCTATACATTTTTTGATTTAATTTATCACCAGTTAATACAATCTTATCAGAATTTATAACTATAACATTATCACCACAATCTAAGTTTGTAGTATAAGTTACTTTATGTTTTCCTCTTAATAGCTTAGCAACTTCAGTAGCAACTCTTCCAAGTGGTTTGTCAGTTGCATCTATGATATACCATTTTTTTTCTATTTCTTTAGCTTTTACACTATGTGTAGTATTGTTCATAACTAAAACTTCCTCCTAATATAAATTTAGTTACTTATAAAACTTTCCGGGGTTTAGTTTCCGTAACTATAGATACTTATATATTATACATAAAAATAAACAAAAAGTCAATATTTATATTATAATTTGTTAAAAATCTGTAAATTCTATTGTTACTATTCAGACTAGGAAATAAAATTTTAGTAACAGAATTATGTATTTTGTGGATAAATATTGTATAAAAT
>CANPWO010000041.1 GCA_947584535.1 uncultured Clostridia bacterium | reverse complement strand
TTATAGAAATTATCTATAGGTACTTTTCGTTTTTTAAATCTTTTTTATTTATCTATTAAATTTCTACAAATTTCATCAAATCAATGGTATATAATAAAGTAGAGGTGATTATATATGAGGTATGAATATGAAAATGGTAATTTAGCACTTAAATTAGAGGAGGAACTAGATATGAACTCGTGTAGGACTTTAAGAACTATTATGGATGGGTATATTATGAAATATCAGCCTAAACAAGTTGAAATAGATTTAAGTAAGGTTAGCTTTATGGATAGTAGTGGGATAGGGCTTTTAATAGGCAGATATAACTTGATTAAACTAATGGATTCTGATATGATTATAACAAATCCAAGTAGTAGTATAAAAAGAGTGCTAGAACTTTCAAATATAGCTGGAAAAATAACTCTGAAATATAATGAGGTGTGAGTGTTTTATGGATAATTTTTTTGAGATAAAAATAAAGGCAATAAATGAAAATGTTGCTATTGTAAGAGTTGCTGTTGCAACTTTTGTGTCAAATCTAGATATAACTATTGACGATTTAATGGATATAAAAACAGCAGTATCGGAAGCTGTTACTAATTCTATAGAACATGGATATTACAATATAGAAAGTGATGAAAATATTGTTACAGTTAGAGCATATATTGAAAGTAATGAAGATGATAATATAAAAATAGAAATTGAAGATTTAGGAGTAGGGATAGAAGATATTGAACTTGCTACAACCCCAGCGTATACTTCTAAACCTGAGCTTGAACATGCAGGTATGGGCTTTACAATAATGGAAACATTTATGGATGAAGTGTTTATTGATTCAAAGAAAGATGAAGGTACGATTATTACTTTAACTAAAAAGATAAGGAAAAAGAAATCAAATTAATAAAAATAGTGGTTAAATTTGGATATATTTAATCACTATTTTTGTATTTTTTTTCATAGTAGTAACGTAAATTATGTATAAAACAAATTTAAATTATTTTATACTATTTTATTTTGATTAATTTTATGTTAAAATAAAATAGTATATAGGTGATTAAGATGAAACAGAAAGACGTATTAAAAAAATATTTAGCATATGACAATCAAGTTAGAGTTTTTGTTATAGATGCAACTAATATGGTATCTAATTTTAGAGATTTACATCAAGCTTCAAATGTTGTAACTGCAGCAGTTGGAAGGACTTTGATTGCTACAACAATTATGGCTGATATGTTAAAAAATGATAGTGATAGAATAACTGTACAGATAAAAGCAAACGGACCTATTGGAAATATTGTTGTTTGTGGTGATAATACTTTAAATATGAAAGCTTATGCAACAAATCCACAAGTAGATATAGCGAAAAAATCAAATGGAAAATTAGATGTTTCAGGCATAGTTTGTGGTGGTAAACTAACTGTTATAAAAGACATCGGTTTAAAAGAACCATATGTAGGAATGTGCGATTTAGTATCCTCAGAAATAGCAGAAGATTTTGCGTATTATTTTGCAACCTCAGAACAAACACCATGTGCTGTATTTTTAGGTGTAAATTTTTCAAAAGAAAATATTGTTCAAAAAGCTTGTGGCTATATTATTGAACCTTTGCCTGATGCAAGTGATGAAGTAATAACAAAAATTGAAAATATTAACTTAAATATTTCAAGTGTAACAAATTTAATGCTTGATATTAATAATATAGATGAAGTAGCTAAGTTTATTACAGGAGATGAAAATATAAAATGTATTGAAGAAAAAGAACCTTTATTAAAATGTGACTGTAATAAAAAAAGAATTGAAAAAACTATAATTGCACTTGGAAAAGATGATGCTTTAAAAATATATGATGAGAATAATAAATTTGAAGTATGTTGTCATTTCTGTAATAAGAAGTATTGTTTTTCAAGAGAAGAAATTGAAAGATTGTTTATATAGGAGTTGATTATTAGTGAATATTTATGTTCTAAGACATGGACAAACTGATTGGAATAAAGAAGGTATTATACTTTCAAGAGAAAATATACCTTTAAATGAAACAGGGATAAATCAAGCTATGGATGCTAGTCAAATTGTAGAAAATTTAGATTATGATTTAATTATATCCTCACCTCTTATAAGGACACTTCAAACAGCTGAAATTGTTAATAAAAAAAGGAATAAAAAGATTATAATTGATGAAAGATTAATTGAAAGAGATGCTGGTATATTAAGTGGTAGAAACGGTAAAGACGAAATTTTTAAAGATTATTGGAATTTAGATGCACATTATGAAGGGCTAGAAAATTTAGATGAACTATTTGCAAGAGTATCAAACTTTATGGATGAAATAAAAGAAAAATACAAAAATAAGAATCTCCTTATAGTTACACATAATGGAGTTTGTAGAGGTATAAAAATATATTGTGAAGGTTATCCAAAAACTAGAAATATTGCAAAACTTGGACAGGATAATTGTGAAATAAGAATGTATAAAATCTAAAGCGAGGTAAAAAAATAAAATAAGATATGGAGTTTATAGTTTCAAATAAAGATAACAAAAAAAGATTAGATATTTTTTTAACAGAAAATCTAGATAATATCACAAGAAGTTATATAAAAGTATTACTTGAAAATGGAAATATACTAGTTAATGAAAAAATACCAAGTAAGTCAGGTCAAGTATTAAAAGAAGGAGATATTGTAAATATTGTATTACCAGAAATGAAAGATGCAGATATAGTACCAGAAGAAATTAAGCTTAACATATTATATGAAGATGATGACATCATAATTGTAGATAAAGAAAAAGGCATGGTAGTTCACCCAGCAAATGGTAATTATACAGGTACACTTGTAAATGCACTAATGTATTTATTTAAAGATAATTTATCTTCAATAAATGGCGTAATTAGACCTGGAATTGTGCATAGAATTGACAAGGATACGTCAGGAATCTTAGTTATTGCTAAAAACGATAATGCGCATAAAAAATTATCTGAACAATTTAAGGTACATAACATAAAAAGAAAATACATTGCACTAGTAAAAGGTATAGTAAAAGAAGATGAGTTTACAATTGATTTACCTATTGGCAGAAGTAAAAAAGATAGAAAGAAAATGGCTGTAACAACACAAAATTCAAGAAACGCCATAACACATATAAAAGTATTAAAAAGATATTATAATTCTAATATAACGCTAGTTGAAGCAACTCTTGAAACTGGAAGAACACATCAAATTAGAGTTCATATGGCATATAAAGGGTATCCATTACTTGGTGATGAAATATATGGAAAAAAAGATAGTAAGTTTAAAATAGAAGGACAAATGTTACATGCAAAGCTACTTGGATTTATACATCCAACTACTGGTAAATATATAGAATTTGAATCTGGACTTCCAAATTATTTTAAAGAAATTATAGATGTTTTAGAAAAAAGGGAACAGTAATAAAAAAAGGAAAACTAGCAAGATTTCCTTGCTAGTTAGATATATATAAACATAAGCTTATGATAATATATTTTATGAGGAAAATATTTAGTTTGTGATATAAAATTAAATTATAGGTGTTAGTAATGTTGGTAAGATTAAATAAATTTATTGCTGAGAGTGGATATTGTTCACGAAGAAAAGCAGATGAATTAATAAAAAATAAAAAAGTATATGTAAATGATGTGTGTATATTAGAACTTGGAACTAAAATAGATACTGAAAATGATAAAGTTGTAATAGATGGTAATATATTAAAAAAACCACAAGAAAATATATATTTAATGTTAAATAAACCTAAAGGGTATATTACAACAAATAAAGAACAGTTTTCAAGAAAGGCGACAATTGATTTGATAAAAGAAGAACAAAGAGTGTTTCCAATAGGAAGGTTAGATAAAGATACAGAGGGATTACTTCTTTTTACAAATGATGGTGATTTTGCAAATTTAATGATGCATCCAAGTCATTTAATTGAAAAGACATATATAGTAGAAACAGATAGTGATATTACAAAAGAAAAAATCTACAAATTAAAAAATGGAGTAGATATTGGTGGATATATTACTAGAGAAGCAAAAGTAAGAAAAATATCAAAAAATAGATTAGAAATAGTAATTAGTGAAGGAAAAAATAGACAAGTTAGAAGAATGTGCCAAGCTGTTGATATTAATGTAATTAATTTAAAAAGAATTAAATATGGAAATATTGAACTTGGAAATCTAAAGTTACGGAGATTACAGATTTTTAACTAAGGATGAATTAAATATATTAAAAAAATAAAAAAATTATTAAAATTAAAAAAAAATAATTGATTATATTTTTGTATATGATATAATTGATTAGAGAGGTTTGATTTATATGAAATTAAGTGATTTTAAATTTAAGGTAAAACCCTTAGAAATAATTATTGTTATAGCTGTAATTGTTGTGATTTCATTTGCAACTATATGGATAAAGAATTATGTTAGAGAAGAAGAACTAAATAATTTATCTATTGCCGATAAAACAGAAGTACAAGATGGTGATTCTGTAATTCAAATTGATAATAGCATAAATGAAAATGTTGTAGAATTAAATACAAATGAGCAAAATAAAAATGATAATTCAAATACTACTACTAGTAATGATGCCAAAAAATCTAGTAATAAAATAGTAATAAAAAAAGGCTCTACAGGTGTATTACAAATACCTTCAATTAATGTATTAGCACAGATAACTGAAGGTTCAACTCCTCAAATACTTAAAAATTACGTTGGAGTAGTAGAAGGCTCATCCAGACCAGGTCAAGTTGGTAATTATAGTTTAGCTGCGCATAATAATATTGATACTGAAATATTTAAGAATTTACACAAAATAGAAAATGGCGCTTTGGTTTATGTATATACTCAAAGTAAAATGTATGTATATAAAGTAGTAGATAAATACAATGTAAAACCTACACAAACTGAAGTATTAGATAAATCAACTGATAAGAAAGAAATTACTTTAATAACTTGTAATTATAATGCGACAGAAAGAGTAATTGTAAAAGGAATATTAGTATCTGAAAAAATTGCTAAAAATGTACAATAAAACTAAGGATGAGAAAAAGAGGTAAAATATATGAGAAAAAGAGTATTAAAAGTTTTTAGTTTGTTTATCGTTCTTTCGATATTTATATCACAATTTAATTTTTTAAGTGAAGTAGAAGCGGTTTATCCTACTTTAATATTAAAATATCAAAGTGAAGAGGAAGTTCCATTTACTACTCCTCAAGGTGGTAGAACTAAATATAGAAGAACTACTTTGAGTGATGCACCTGCTTATTGCGTTGATTATGCACGTGCTTTGCCACAAGGAGCTACTCGGAAGTGGAGCAACTTTAGGTTACCAAGGAGAAATGTCAGCTGAGGCTTTAGCAGTACTTATTTATGGATTCCCAAATAATATTGCAGATGTTGCTTCATTTGGAATTAGTGCAGGAAGAAAAGAAGAAGTTGCTTATCTTGCTACACAAATGGCATTTTGGGAAGTAGTAACTAGAACTGGAGAAATGACTAATGGTGTACACTTCTATATAGATGATGCAACTCCTTGCTCAGGATATGAAGATGTCTTTAATGAAATGAAGACAGCTGCTAAAAAATTAGTAGAAATGGCTATAAATAGTCCTTATAATCCAAATCCTAGAATTGCTATAGATTCTTCTAATTATTCTATTGAACAATCAGGGGATAAATATGTAGCAGGTCCTTATAAAATAACAGGATATGATGAATATGGACATACAGATTTTACTATAAAGGAAATAAAAGCATCATTAAAAGATGCACCTGCAAGTGCAGTAATAACAGATAGAGAAGGCAATCCTAAGAATACATTTTCATTAAATGACTTTGTATATGTAACTGCAAAAAGATCAGATATATCAGCTAATTTTAGTTTGAATATTGAAGCTAGTGGTGATTTGAATAAATGCTCAAAATATGGTATAAAAAACTCTGATACTCAAAGTTTTGCAACTATTACGCAAGAACCAGTTACAGTTAAAGAAAGTGTTAATATAACATGGAAAAATGATGCAGGAAACATTGTAATAGTTAAGCAAGATCAAAGCAACAAAAAAATTGCAGGAGTAGTGTTTGAAGTAAGAAACTCATCTAATGAAAAAGTTGCAGAAGTAACAAGTGATTCAAATGGAAGAATTGATTTATTAAATATTGAGGCAGGTAAATACTATATTAAAGAAATACAAGCACCAAAAGGCTATGAAATGGATGTAAGTCCAAGAACAGTTGTTGTAGCAAATGGTCAAACACAACGTGAAATATATGATAATACTAAGATAAATGGAGTATTAAAAGTTAAAAAGAAAGATACTAATAATGACCCTATAGCAAATGTAGTTTTCCGTATTTATGATAGTAGTGGAAATAAAGTCGAAGATATTACTACTGGTAGTGACGGTTTAGCTGTAAGTAGCTCTTTACCAATTGGTAAATATACATATAAAGAAATAAAGGTACCTGATAATATATTAATGGATACAACAAAGCATAGTTTTACAATTAGCAATAATAACCAAGTTGTACAAGAAACATTAACTAATGAAATTGTAAAAGGAAGTTTAAAAATAATAAAGACTGATGAAGATGAAAATCCAATACCAAATGTTAAATTTGAAATATATGATAGCAATAAAAAAAGAATAGAAACTGTTACAACTGATAATAGTGGAACAGCAGTAACAGGAGAGTTAGAACCAGGAAATTACTATTTTAAAGAACTTTTAACAAGTGCAAATAGTAATTATATAGTTGATGAAGAATTGCAAGATTTTACTGTTAATAGTTCTGGAAACTTAGTCGTAAAAGAAGTTATAAATTACAAAAAGAAAGGTACACTTAAAATTTTAAAAGTAGACCAATATCTTGACCCTATACCAGGAGTTACTTTTGAAATATATGATTCACAGAAAAATAAAATAGATACATTAATTACAGATGATAAAGGTCTTGCGGTATCTAATAAAGAATATACTTTAGGTAAATATTATTATAAAGAGGTATCAGCACCAGACAATATTCTTATGAATACTAAAGAAAAATCTTTTGAAATTAAAGAAGATGGTAAAACAGTAGAGATTACTGAAGATAATGTTAAAATAGAAGGACAATTAAAATTATTAAAAGTTGATGAAGATAATAAACCAATAGAAGGTACAACTTTTGAAATATTAGATTCAGGTAAGAATGTCATAGAAACTATAACTACTGATGCAAATGGTGTAGCTGTTACACAAAAGCTTTCAAACGGAACATATTATTACAGAGAAAAATCAACACCTGATATATATATATTAGATACAACAGAAAATGAATTTACAATAGATGGAAATACTCCTTATATTGAGAAAACTGCAGTTAACAAGTTAAAATCTGCTAAGCTTATAATTCATAAGTTATCAAAAGATGATAATACTCCTATTGCAGATGCTAGATTTGAAATTTTAGATGAGAATAAAAATATAATTTCAAATATTGTTACTGATGCAAATGGTGTAGCAGAAACTGAAAATTTAAAAGTAGGAACATATTATTATAGGGAAGTATCAGTTCCAGAAAAATATGTAATTGATTCGGATACAAAAGAATTTAAAATAGAAGATGAAAATGTTAATGTTGAAAAGACAATATATAACGTATCAAAGAAACTTCCAGTTACAGGTAGTTTATTTAGTACTGATGTAATCATTGTTATAGTTATATCATTATCATGTATTGCATTATATATAATAATTAAAATGATTATAGCATATATACAAAATAGAAATAATAATTGGTAAATTAATACGATTTATTAATTATAAAAAAGGCATTTAGCGAAAGTATCGTTAAATGTCTTTTAATAATTTAAAAAAAGGTATGTAAATAAAACATACCTTTAGTATATCACAAAATATTATAAAAATATTAATGTTTTCTTTTCCTTGCGGCCTCTGATTTTTTCTTTCTTTTTACACTAGGTTTTTCATAATGCTCTCTTTTTCTAATTTCTGCTAATACTCCATATTTTGCACATTGTTTTTTGAATCTAGCTAATGCATTATCTAAACTTTCATTATCTTTTACTTTTATTCCTGGCATTTTTGTTTCCCTCCTTTCAGTGGGAAATACTTGAATCTATATAAATATTTAATAAGTATTTCAAATTTACTATTAAATTATACAATAAAAAAATAACTATGTCAAGTGCTAAAGTAAAAATTGAATAAAAGAGTACTTTTTTGTAGAATACGTAGTTAAAGAGTGTAATACTAATTTAATAATTCATTTTAGATATAATTGACGAAAGTATAAAATTAATATATAATAATAGATGTTAAAAAAAGAGGGTATAAAAATGTTTTTTTATGATGAAGATGAAAAAATTGAAATAAGAAATAGAGTATTAAGTTTAGTTATTGCAATAGTTCTATCTGCTATTGTATTATTTTGCTTGTATATTGTTATAAAACCAATTGTAACAAATGAAGATTATTCTCCTAAATTAAAGGATAATACAGAGAATGCAGATTTAAAAAGAATAGAAGAAGTAATTAATAGAATATCTTCTAAATATATAGATGAAATAGATAAAGAAAAACTAATAGAAGGTGCTATAAAAGGGATTGCTTCTGCTACAGATGATGTATATACAAGATATCTAAGCGAAGAAGAATATCAAGAAGTAATTACCTCAGGTACTGAAGTATATAATGGAATAGGCGTACATATAGTTTTTGATGATAGTTCTAATGCAATTATGGTATTAGGTATAATGCCAGATAGCCCAGCATTAAAAGCAAACCTAAATATTGGGGATTTAATTACAAAAGTAGATGATGTTGAAGTAAGTAAAGATACATACCAAGAATGTATAGATAAGTTAAAGGGAGAGGAAGGCTCAATTGTAAATATTGTCTTAAAGAAAACAGATGGTAGTATCGAAGAAAAAAGTATAACAAGAGCTAAAATAAACACAAATAATGTAAGTTCTGAAGTTATTAATAACAATATAGGGTATATAAAAATTTGGGGCTTTGAAAATGATATATGTAATCAATTTAAAGAACAATATGATAAATTAAGAGCAAAGAAAGTGAAAGGTATTATTTTAGATTTAAGAAATAATCCTGGTGGAATAGTAGAAGAAACAATTGAAATTGCTAAACTATTACTTCCAAAATGTGATATTGTAAGGCTTGTATATAGAGATGGAAATGAAAAAGTATATAAGTGTGATGGAAAAAATGAAATTGATATACCACTTGCTGTATTAGTTAATTCAAATTCTGCTAGTGCTGCTGAAATCCTTTCAGGTGCAATTAAAGATTCTGGAAAAGGTGTGCTTATTGGAAACAAAACTTTTGGAAAAGGTATAGTTCAGTCAGTAGAAAAATTAGAAAATGGTAAAGGTGCATTATCTATTACAACTGCAAAATATTATACTGCTAGTGGAGTAGAAATCCATAAAAATGGTATAGAACCAAATATAGAAGTAAATTTATCAGATGATTTAAAAAATGTAATTGCAATACCTAAAGATAAAGACTCACAACTTCAAAAAGCTATCGAATATATTAACTCAAAAAAATAAATGTAACAAAAATGATAAAAAAGTAAATATGAAAAAGATAATTTAAAAAGATAAAGCAAAAATTCATATGGTTATTTACATATTATTGAAACAAAAGCAAAATTGGATAAATTTTCATTTTGACTTGGTTTTCAAAAAATGCTATAATATGACACAGAAAGACATGTGGGTGATTATATGGTTTCAAAAGATGCTTTATTAAAAGTAAAACAAGACGTAGAAAATTATATAGGACAAGAGATATTTGTTAAAGCAAATATCGGAAGAAATAAGTGTATATTCAAAAGAGGTACAATAGATAGTACTTATACAAATTTATTCGTATTTAAAGATGCAGAAACAGATAGCAAATTATCATATAGTTATACTGACCTTGTTACTAATATGTTGGAAATTAGTTTGCCAAATGGCGAATGCGTAACAAACTATGATTTTTCAACACCTAAATATACTAGATTATAGCGGGTGTTCATAAGAGGTGGAGTGGTGCTTTTATTAGTATCACTCTTTTTGTTATAGTATGGAGGAAAAAATGGAGATTTTCTTTATAGTAATATTTATTATTGCTTTTTTATTTATTTTTGCTTTAAATAAGGCAAAAAACAAGGACAGAGTGGTAACTTACGGATTAATTACTTTCTATATTTTGACTATATTTTTTGCTGGAATAGTATTGCCATATCATATATTAAGTTTAGTTTTAAGAGAGAAATTATTTATTGTAATACTTTCAATTATTTCTGTTATATTATTTGTATATTGTATAATTGTTGTAATAACCGCATTAAAAAATAAAAATATTAAAGAAAGTAATAAAATAAAAGACATATATATAAGAGATATAGATGTTAAGTATAGTCCTGCTGTTGTATCATATTTAATGAATGGAAAAATTGAACAAGATAAAGATTTAGTAGCTGTTTTACTTAATTTATGTGCAGAAAAAATATTAAAAATAGAATATGATAAAAATAGTAAGCTAAATATTATAGATATGAATAATAAAGAAAAAGTAGAAGTATTAAGTAAATCAGATTTACTTGCCTATAAGATTTTTACAACAAAAATAACAACTACTAAAATTAATAAATGGAAAAAGGCAGTATATGAAGAATATATGGAGTATAATTTTTCAAAGAAAAATAAAAGTAATCTTGCAAGCTCAGTTGTTATGTTATATTTTATTTTTATAATTTTATCTATGATAGCTGTGTTTGTATTTGGTAAAAATGGTACTTTAGTATTACCTGGAAGATATGGCGAAATTTTTACTTGTGCCTTAATGACAATATTTTTTGCAGGTTGGGAAGCAGCTATATTTTCCTCAACAGGTGCAATTTTAAGAATAATAGATAAAAAAGAAAATAGTACATTTAAAGATATATATACTAAAAAGGGTGCAAGAGAATATGATAAATGGCTAAAATTTAAAAGATTTGTAAAAGATTTTTCAAATATAGATAAAGTAGAGTTAGAGAGTGTAGTAATATTTGAAAAATATCTTGCTTATGCAATTGCCCTGAATGTTAATAAAGAGTATAAAGAAGTTGAATTTGATATTATTAAAGAAAAAATGAATTTCGATATTAATAGTATTATAAATGATATAAGTAATATAGATAATTAATTAAAACCGCTCTATTGCTAGAGCGGTTATATTTCAAGGAGATTATATAGTATTAAGATATATATATTAGTATAACTTAAAGATAAATTATCTAATGCTAAATAATTAATAAATTATTTAACTAATATTATATTATGAAAAGAAATATTTTATAGTTACATTTTTTTAAAAACTTTAAGAATATATTTTTTTGTTTTACATATATTGTAGTAATAAAAAATAAGGAGGATAAAAAAATGCCAATAAATACTATGAATAAATCTTTAAAATTAAATAATGTTAGCATAAATGAGAATGTGAGTAAGTGGATAGAACAAGATATTATTGTTCCAGACACAAAGCCTGATGCGGTAAAAATTGTAAATGTAACTGTTACACCTTACGTTAATAATGTTGAGGTAATGCAAGACAAGATTAAAGTCTCAGGAACAATTAATTATTTTATTATTTACAAAGTGGATGATGCCACATTTAGTAATAGAGGACTATTTACAACATACCCATATAGCGAAGTATTAGATGTAAATGGTGCTATGCCTGATATGAATGTTGTTATAAAACCAATATGTAAGAATGTAATATATTCACTTCCAAATGAAAGAAAAATATCAGTTAAATCAGAAATAATATTTAAGACTAAACTAAAACAAATATGTGATATTAATTTAATTAATAATTTTGACTGTGAAAATGAAATAGAATGTAAAATGTGTAAGAAAAATTTTTGCAATATTATACAAGATAAAAAAAGTATAATTGCTTCAAAAGAAGAATTTATGCTACCTAAAGAAGCAGAAGATTTTTATGAGTTATTAAATGTAGAAGCAAAAATTATTAATACTGAGTATAAAGAAAGTTATAACAAAATAATGCTAAAAGGCGATATAGATATAAAAATAATATATTTATCTGAAAATCATGACGAATCTGTAAAAAAAGTAAAATACACATTACCTTTTTCAGCAATGGTTGAACTTGATAATATAAACGAAAGTTCAAAATTTGATATAAGCTATATAATGCAAGATTTTGAATTGAGATTAAACTCAGATATAACAACATCTAAAACAATGACTGCAGACTATCAAATCGAAGTTGATGTTATGATGTATGAAGATGAAGAAGTAGAGTATATAGATGACTTTTATAGTCAAAATAGAGAGTTAAACTACAGTGTAAATAATGTTAATGCAGTTACTAACTCAATGAGTTTTAATAAAAATATAGATATAAGGGAAAATATTGCAAATATTATACCAGAAGATAGCAGATTATTAGATTACAGATTAGATACAAGTTATATTACACCAAGTATAAGTGGCAAAAATGCAAAGCTAGAAGGGCAAGCAAAAGTATATTTATTACTTCAAGATATAAATACACTAGAGCTAGAAAGTAAAGGCATTGAAATAATAGTAAATGAGAGCTTTGAACTAGATAATATATCAGAAAATACAAATGCATATATAGATATAGTAGATGATAGTATAAGTATAACACAAAATGGTGCAGACTTAGATATTAGAATGCAACTAGAAGTAAATGCAAATATCGAAGATGTTAATAACTTTAATATAATTGAAAATATAGAAGATGATGTCCTTGATATAAGTAATTTAGATAGTATAAATATATATGTAGTAAAAAGCGGTGATACTTTGTGGGAAATAGCTAAAAAATATAAAACAAGTGTAGATAAAATTGTTATGACAAACGATATACAAGATCCAGATGCTATAAGTGTTGGTCAGAAAATATTGGTAATAAGATAATATGCGATTTAAATATTATAGTACATCATTAAGACAAATGAAATTTAACAAATCATTTGTCTTATTTTTTATGATAGTTATTACTGTTTTAATAATAACTAGTTCTATATATAATAATAGTTTAAAACCAACACTAAAAAGTTTAAGTGAAACAAGTGTTAAAGCACTTGCTCAAAAAAGTTGTAATATAGCTGTGAAAAATAGCATACAAGGAACAACTTATGAAGATTTAATAAAAACTGAGAAAGACAGTAGTGGTAAAATAACATCCCTTATTGCTAATGTTGAAGTAATGAATAAGATTTCAAATGATGTTGTTATGAGGACACAAGAAGAACTAGAAAATTCATCTAAAAACTATGTGGAAGTACCACTTGGCAGTTTTATAGGGCTTAATATATTTAATGGGCATGGTATTAGAATAAAATTAAATACAATACCTACAGGAATATGCAATGCAACTTTTAAATCTACATTTGATAAAGCTGGGATAAATCAGACAAGACATAGAATATTGCTTTTAGTTACAACTCAAATAAGGACAATAGCACCTTTTTTTACTGATATAGAAGAATATACAAATGAAATTGTAGTTGCAGAAACAATTATTGTAGGAGATACTCCAACAACATATTATGATATACAAGGTATAAATGATTTACAAGGAAAAGATACTTTAGATACATTACAAAATAATTAATATTTATTTTTGACATGAAAATGTAAATATGATACAATATTTATATATGTAATTTAAGTATTGGAACTTATCCACGAAAGCTATTATAGAACTATATAGTTATTACATATATGGGGTAGGATGAGAAATCATCTTACCTATATTTTAATTTTGGAGTTAAAATTATGTGGAATGATTATTTTTATCAAATACAAAATAAATATAATATGAGAGTTAGTACCAAAGAACCACTAGTTATACGATTAGATGGAAAAGATGTAACTAAAGATACATCAATAAATTTTATATATAGTTATAAAGACAGCTTTCTTGAAGTATTAGAAAAGTCCGCATGGTATTTTTCAAAAAAATATCATTGTTATGCTTTATTTGGTACTGATGAGATAAGTTTTGTATTTACTAATCCTATGGAATTAATTGAAGATCTAGATTCAAGTAAAGTAACACATTCAAATGAAATAATTGCAATGTTTATACAATACTTCTTTGATTATTTCAATAGTATTTATAAAGATAGAAAAATATTCTTTCATGGCAAATGTTTTTCAATTCCTGGAGGTAAAGTTGTTTCATATATAAAATATAGGTCAAAGTCTATAAAAAATGTATTAACTACATATTTATTAAAAAAGAATAATATAAAAATGGGACATTCTAAGATAGAAGAAAGATTAAAAAGATGTGAAGAATTAGGAGAATATGAAACATTAAAATCAATTATTAATGGTACTTTGTACTTTGACGGAGCTAAGCTAGATATAGAAGAATTTTTTAATGGTAATAATGTAATAATTGATACACTAGATGGCAGTAATAACGAAGAAATAGAAATAGAATGTTACTATTCAGACGAGTATGTAGAATAGTTTGTGTAAACTAGAATAAACTTTCTATGATAATTGATAAACAGATGCTATATATAATTA